>NZ_JRLB01000005.1 GCF_000764495.1 Nitrincola sp. A-D6 | reverse complement strand
GCTCAAGAAGCAGGTTACGATTAGGCTGGATGAAGATACCGTTGCGTATTTCAAGAATCTGGCCGAGGAAAAAGACCTTCCGTATCAGAGCCTAATTAATCTCTATCTGCGCGACTGCGCACAGTCACATAAAGACCTTAAGATTGAGTGGCAATAAACTGTTAACGAACGGCTGCTGCCGGACAGACAAAAGCTCCGGCCAAAAATCGGCCTTCACTTTTTCCTGCCGCAGAGCCGGGCGTTATGAAGGAGGGATATTTGGAAAGCTCGAGTGTTATTAATCAATGGATTCCCGTGATAGGTACGCTAGGCGGAGCCTTGCTCGGCTTCATAGCCATGTTTACAACCGCGTTTTTTAAGCAACGCAGTGAACATAATAAGGCTGAGCAAGATCGGACGCGGGCTCGCCTCGAAAGAATATATGAACTCCTCATTATCATTAACCAAGAAATGGGAACGTCGTTCGCTCAGGCATTAAGCGCTGTTAAGAACTCGAGACCCATGGAACCGAGAGAGCGAAGAGTGGGGCCAGCGCCATTGATCGAGTTAGAGATGCTTATAAACCTATACTTTAGTGACTTGGGGAACGAAAGAAAGAAACTACTGGAGAGCGTGGGTGCATTTGAGATGAAGCGCTACAGTATCCTTCACACGGATTTCAAAAAGGAGTCGTCCGAGACTAAAGACTCGCTTACAAAGCTCTTCGTCCATTTAAATGCGGACGTAAGAGAGTCCATCGAAGATCTGAAGCAGTCTGTAGTTAACAGGGTGATTTCATAACAATGCCATGCACGCGACAAGCGCGTGATGGCTGGCGTTATGCAGGGAGGTAACCCCTTGAACAAGGTAACAGGAAAGTGTTTATGCGAAACGGTGAGCTATGAAATTGAAGGGCAGCTCGGTCCAATTTTCAATTGTCATTGTTCTAAGTGTCGTCGGTGGCACGGTGCAGCTTTCCGCACTCGCGCTTCCATTCATAGTGACCAGTTTCGGTGGTTGTCGGGGGAACAAAATCTTACCCCGTATGTATCGTCCGAGAACGTCACCAAGTACTTTTGCAAGACGTGTGGTTCGCCTTTGATCAGTACCTATAAAGACCGTCCGGAAGTTATCGGCGTCCCGCTTGGTGCTCTGGAAGGTGACATTCATGGTGAGCCAGAGGCACATATTTTTACTGGTTCAAAGGCAAGCTGGCATCAAATCACAGACTCACTGCCACAGTTTGAAAGCTGGCCAGGCAGTGAATCCCGAGTCAGAGATACAAATGAATAACCATGCCAGCCACGGCGACGGCTACTACATTGCGGCTTCGCCTTCATTCCGTAGTCGCGCGTGCTGAGCTGCGTTAAGTGTTCAAGGAGTTATCGATGAAAGGTGAGTGTCTCTGTGGAAAGGTGAAGTTCGAAATCGAAGGGGAGCTACCGAATCTCTACCAATGTCATTGCTCTATGTGTCGCAAAGCCACCGGATCTTCAGCAAATGCTGCTACCTTTGTTAAAGAGAGTAATTTCCACTGGATTTCTGGCCAGTCTAAAATCAGTACTTTCCAGAAGCCAACCGGATATCGGAGTGATTTTTGTTCTGTCTGTGGTAGTTCGGTACCCAATATGCTGAGAGGTACTGATTTTATATGGATCCCAGCTGGCTTGCTTAATGGTGTTGTTACATCACAAATATCTGTTCATCTTCATATGACTTCATCAGCTTCTTGGGAGTCAGAATCAGATAACTGTATTCGGCTAGACGCTGGTCCTGATAGTTTAGAATCACTTAACCAAGCATTGCAGCGGACAAGCCGCTGAATGCGGCGTTGAGACTGTCGGATTAGTCCTCCAGCCCTTGGCTGGTGGCATGTCGGTCCGCTAAAATCGATGAATCGAATTTGAGATCAGAGGTGGCGAGGGATGGCGCGGTATAAGCACTACGATTGCAATCAGACCAAGATGATTCCGTTACGTTTTGCGGATCAAATCCAACCCGGCACCTTTGAATATACGCTGAATCACGTCGTGGATAATGATATTGATCTCAGTGTGTTTGAATCCCGCTATCGCAATGACGTCAATGGTGCCACGGCCTATGATCCGGCGATTCTGCTGAAGGTGGTGTTATTCGCGTATTCCCGAGGTATCACCAGCAGCCGCAAGATTGCACAGGCGTGTCGAGAGAACGTGATTTTCATGGCACTGTCAGCGGACAGCCAACCTCATCACAGCACGATTGCCGACTTTATCTCCCGCATGGATGAAGTGATCGCACCGCTGTTTACGCATGTTTTAATGGTCTGTGATGGGCTCAATCTGATTGGTCGGGAAATGTTTGCCATTGATGGTTGTAAACTACCGTCCAATGCCGCTAAAGAGTGGAGCGGTACACGCGCTGAATTAAACCGTAAACAAGCCAAAATAGACCGTGCTGTTTCACGCATGATGACCGCGCATCAGCAAGATGACCATAAGGATCAACCGCCTGAAATCCTCGCCCGAGAACAGGCCCAAATTGAAAAACTGGAAAAGGTCTCTGCCAAGATAAAAAAGCACTTGGCGACCGCGCCTGAACGGCTCGGTCAGCGTGGCACACCGGTAAAGGGAAATATCACTGACCCAGATAGTGCAAAAATGAAGACTTCCAGGGGCGTAATACAAGGCTACAACGGTGTCGCTGCTGTTGATAACAAACACCAGATCATTGTCCATGCGCACGCCTATGGCGCCGGTCAGGAACAGCACACGCTGGAGCCCATGTTAATGGGCATTCATCGCCAGTTCCGGCAGATCGAACCAGACTCCTCGATTCTGCGCAAAGCCAAGATCACGGCTGATAGTGGCTTCCACAGTGATGCCAATATGAAGCTGATCTATCGCTTGGGTATCGATGGTTACATTACCGATAACCAGTTCCGTAAACGCGATCCACGCTTTGCTGAATCCATAACCTTCAATAAAGCTCAGGCACAGCGACGAAAAGAACGTGGAGGCCAGGCGGCACAACGCTTTACACCCGCTGACTTTGATTATGATCCGTTGACGGAAACCTGCCTATGCCCCGCAGGCCAGCCTATGTGGAAACGCTTCAAGGGCGTAATTGGCGAACAAGAAACGATTAGCTTCCAGGGCTATCGCCAACACTGTCGAGGCTGCTCGCTAAAGCATCAGTGCCTGCGTCGAGCCAATCAACAAGATGGACGGCAAGTGAGCTTTGCACTGGGTGAGCGCAAACCCCTGTCCAGCTTTATCGAGAAAATGAAGCAGAAGATCGACAGCCCAATGAGCCGCCATATCTACAGTCAACGCTTGGTTACGGTAGAACCAGTGTTCGGCTACCTGGAAAGTAACAAAGGCTTGAGTCGGTTTACGCTGAGGGGCCAGTCCAAGGTGAATGCGCAGTGGTTGATGTACTGTATGGTGCATAACCTTGAGAAGATTGCGACACAGGGGCAAAAAAGGCATTGAATATAACCATGTGCACCTATAAGGCTGCTATGGTTGCCTTAGATAATGAATATCGTCTGTTTGAATGAGTGATACGATTCACTAATATGATCAGGCAACAATTAACAGAATGAAGCAGGAGCTGTCGATGCTGGGGATTTTGAGTTAAAAATGTCTAATCCGACAGGCTTGTTAGATCAATAGGTGAGTATGAGCTTCTCAGAGAAAGACTTAGTTGAGATACTGTTCCCGTATGTTCGATCAGTTTTTCGAGCAAAAAACCAAAGTACACCCGAGTTTATTGGTAGTGGCATTTTATTGAATGGAAATCAAGGAGTGTATCTAATTACGGCTGCGCATGTTATGGACCACTTTAAGGAAGAAATATATCCGCTTTTTTTGGATTGTGGTACAGACGGGCGCTTAGTACAGATATCTGGTTATGAGTCGTGCTCATATACCGAAGACTTTGTTAAGCGTAGTGATGATGATTTTGATATATCTATAGTTAGGATTGGAAATGAGATGCTAACTGATTTAAACTTTGAGTGTATTGTTGGTATTGATAAAATAGATGTTTCTATTGATCATGATCCATCGCTTGGGTATTTTTGTGTTGGTATACCAAGTAAAAAAGGCAATAAAAGCATTGATGAAAAAAGTGAGATAATTAATCCTGAGCCTTATGGTATTTGTGGTTCTGAGGTAGATGAAATTATATACTCAAAAGTTGGGGTCAGTAAATCAACCCATTTGGCTATTTCTTTCAATGCTAAGAAGGCATATTCAACAGACGGTACAAGATTCGCTGCGCCTGCATTAAATGGACTCAGTGGAGCACCGATCTGGGGCTTAAGAAAAGTTTCTGATGGCCAAGTTAAAGCGGTTGTTGTCGCAATATTGATCGAATATCATCAAAGGGATATAAAGGCAGTTTTAGGTACAAGAGCATCGGAAATTTTTCGTGGCACTTTGCTCTAACAATCGCAGGCACGGCGACATAAAGAAATTCAAGATTCTTTTCGATGGATAGCGATTATCAAAGAATCAAACAGATGCATACTTGAAGGCCTAAAAGAACTAAAAAAGATACGGATGCACATGGCTTACGGGAAACTCTACTATTGAGCACCGCTATTTTGCAGGGGGATTTACCGATTGACATTCGGTTTGATAGGTGAATTTCAAATTTCGTGACGGATTTGTGAGTTTTTGGGGTGAAAATTATGTAGATTTTTTCTTTTGGGTTCAAAGACCGACTAGCGTTTTTAGAATAGGTGGATTATGCTTCTTACTATCATAAGCAGTGGTTAGTGAAAATGTTATTGCAAGAACTTGCTCCGGCGACTCCTGAACAGAAAATAAAAATTTCTGTGATTGAATATATGAGATTGAAAGGGTTTATTGCTTCGGAAGATACAGTGCTCAGTGAGTTTGCTGTCGATGGCCACTCGCGGAGAGCAGACTTAGTATTGATCAGGAAAAATGATTTAGTTGCAATTGAGATAAAAAGTGAAACAGACACACTTTCACGCCTCAAAGGGCAGACAGAAAAATATCTAGAATTTTTTGATAAAGTAATTGTCGTGTCTGCGGGTAGACATTTAAAAAATGTAGAGAAACAAATTCCTGAGGAAGTTGCTTTATGGGAGTATTCAACTAACTCGATTAAAGTTATTCAGCGAGGAAGAAAAAAAAATATTAAGAATAAAGTGAATATATTGAAGCTTATTCGATCGAGAGAGCTTTCTGTGATAGCAACAAAGTTTGGCTACAAAGGTACTAATAGAGATCGAAGAAGTCTTGAGTTTTTTCTACTTGATCAACCAGTTAGTAGGCTAAGGGCTGAACTGATATTAAGTATGAAAAAGCGATATTACTTAACAGCACAACACTTTTGGTCATCCGTCGAAGGAGTGCCCGTAACGGCCTCATCTATCGAACGTCTTAGTTTTTCGGGTGCCAATAAAGGGGTTCAAAAAAAAGAAGAAGAGTTGTCTGTATTCCTATCTAAACTGAGTCATATTACACGAGGTTTGTCAAGGCGTCCGAGTGATTACTAATCCGACCAATCATCATCAGTGTCTATTATACTTCCAGAATCATCATAGTGAAGCTGTGTATGAAGATGAATGTTGATACGAGCTGCAGTTGCTTTTGCTGGTGAATTGATAGCGTACTTATCTTTTTTACTTGTGAGCTCAATTAGCTGTGTCCCCCAAAGACGTAATCCAGGACTCCAAAACTCCTCGCGCATTAATTCTTGCGCAATGCAGGTATAAAGTTCCTCTTTTTCACCTTTATATGGTCTACCTGAGTCGCTATATTCCTTTCGAATAAAACGCCAATCGTTAGCTAGTGGATAATCAATTCGTGGTGAGGGTATGCCTCCGCCACCTTTGATTTTATCTGCTCTAGCACTTCCTCGATCTGAATATAAAAAGTTGATGCTGGGTAGGTTGCTCCTTATTCTATTAAACAAAATTCGTTCATAAATTGAATTTTCTCCTTTGTGGTATCCAGAAAAACTTGATGGAAAAGAGGATGCTGATATACAAAAAAATCCAGGGGTGATTGCATCGTTAAATAAGCTGATCTGATTTTGAATCTGCAAGGCTTGGGAAAGAATGTCGCTAGATATTTGATCTAGATCTAAAATAAACAGAACATCAGTTATGGAATTTTCCTGTATTGCTTTGAATGCAATCTTAATTTCATTTATGTTTGTTTTAGTGTTGATCTTTAAAGCTATGCCACGATTAAGGCTGCTTAATTTGATAACCTGAGAGTATATATTATCTGAACTTCCCCATAAAATGGTTGGTATAGTGCTAGCATGTGATGCTACAAATACATACCAATTATTAAAACCGTCATTAGGCATCAACAGATGTGAAAGTTCGTTAAAAACTTCTCTTTTTGGGTAATGGCCAGTCAGAAGAAACTCTTTGTTATCAGATAAAAAAGATTCATCGATAAATGCGATCCATTTTCTGTCACCAATTGATTTTTTGATGCGCTCAATAGTATTGTTTAACTTATTAGATCCAACCCATCCTTTAAGAGGAAAAGCTGGAAGGATCAAGTCTTTGTCTTTTTCAGGAAGCTCCTCAAGGGCTAGCATTTCCGCCGGGCTGATTGCTAAAATTGGTATATATTTATAATTAAAAATATCGCTAGAAAAAAACATTTTTCAGACCTTCCCAAGTCGTATCTTAATGGCTGTGACAGAAACTTCTGCTAACTTTGCCAGCTCTTCAATTTTCTGCTCTATTTTTAGAGTCGATAAAGACTCTTTGGCGCTAGTTATTATATCCCACGGCATTAGTATATCTGCGGCAAGTCGGTTTGCTTCAGCTTCCAAGTTGTCAGACAGTGATGAGCGATAAAGGATGTCATCGATGATTCCATCACCTATTTGCTCTTTATGTAGAAGATAATGTGCAATTTCATGTGCGACGGTAAATCGTTGTCTCTCTTTTACATCATGTCTATTTACACGTATTAAATAACGGTCGCCCTGTTTTTTTATTTCTCCAGATATGCCGGCATCCAGTGTCGAACTTTTTACCATTAAACCAAGATCGCCAGCGATTCGGCTTAGTTTAACAGGAAGTGCTTGCTGATGTTTTCGTATAACTTCTTGTTCATGCTCACTGAGGCGCCTCCATTCATAGGAAAATTTCATAAACTATCACTCTCTCTATTGTTGGTCTTACTCAAGCTCATCTAGCCTCGAGACACCACGTAGTGAAATGCTCTCAATAGCTTCACGAATTACTTTGTCAAAATTACCTGCTTCTAGGAGCCTTACTAGTTCAGCTGCAGTTGCTTCATTAGCTGTAGCTTTAGAAGTTTCACGAGCTACTTTAATAGATATTTTCTCGGCCACATCTTTAGATTTTTTCACAAGTTTTCTATAGCCAAAAACTGACAAAAGAGCAATTCCAATACCTATGATAGTCAGTAACAGAGCTGAGCTTGCAAGCAATAACCCTGCCCAAACTTCGAAACTCATTTCATTTTTTTGCGATGTTTTCCGAGCATCTAAGGTCATTTTTAGCTCTTCAATGACTTCAGATTGAAGTTGAATAGTATTTTCAAGTTCTGTTATGACATCATAAAATTTTTGCATTTCGTTAGAGGGTCTAGCATTCACACTGGCCTGAGCTTGCTCATGTTGGATGGAACTTGCTGCGGGGTATGAAATTATCAAGGAATACGTAGAGAAAATAAAAATAAAAATTACCCTTCGGAATTTTTGATAGAAGTTAATTAATATATTCCCGAGCGCAAATTTTTCCATGCTGAATCTCTTGTCTGAATAAATCAAAGCTTGCCTAGTACCTGATAGGTATTCAGTAGAGCACTTTCAAGCCTCTGTGGCCATCACTGATATGAGCTAAATATTATCATAAGAAAAATACAAAATTAAATATATACTTATTTACATAATATTCTCCCTTCATCACTTGCTTATTCTGTGTGAAGGGTCGAGGATGTGGTTTGCACATCTCTATCAAGGGGTCAGAGACCTTGGTTTCCAGCGACGTAACGAACGTGGTTACCAGGTGGCGCAACGCTTCACACCAACTGACTTTGATTATGACCCGTTGACGGAAACCTACCGCTGCCCCGCAGGCCAACCCATGTGGAAACGATTCAAGGGACTGATTGGGGAACAAGAAACCATCAGCTTCTAGGGCTATCGCCAACACTGCAGAGACTGCCCGCTAAAGCATCAGTGCCTACGCCGAGCCAATCAACAAGATGGACGGCAAGTGAGCTTTACATTGGGTGAGCGCAAACCCCTGTCCAGCTTTATCAAGAACATGAAGCAGAAGATCGACAGCCCAATGAGCCGCCATGTCTACAGTCAACGCTTGGGTACGGTAGAACCAGTGTTCGGCAACCTGGAAAGTAACAAAGGCTTGAATCGTTTTACGCTGAGGGGCAAGTCCAAGGTGAATGCGCAGTGGTTGATGTACTGCATGGTGCATAACCTTGAGAAGATTGCGACACAGGGGCAATCAAGGTACTAACAGAGCCAAAAGCGTCTGAATGGTGGCTATGACTCCCTTAGATAATGAATATCGGCTGTTTGAATGAGTGATATGATTCACTGATATGATCAGGCAACAATCAACAGAATAAAGCAGGAGCTGTCGATGCTGGGGATTTTGAGTTAAAAATGTCTAATCCGACAGGCTCGTTAGAGGTATTGCTGATGACCGCATCTATACGCGAAGCACGCCCGGAAGACGCGGTGGAAATCAGCGCCCTAATAATTTCTGCTATTAAAGAGACTAATGCCAAAGACTACCCCGCATCTTTCATTGAAAAATTGCCAGAGAATTTTTCACCTGAGCAGATAGCAAGCCGTATGCTAGCTCGCGAGACATATATTTCCGTGAAAGACGGAAAGATCACCGGCACTGCTAGTTTAGATAAAAGCACCATACGATCTGTTTTCGTAATGCCAAGGCTTCAGGGTTTAGGTATTGGCCTAGCCTTAATGGAACATATAGAAGAGCTGGCTGCAAAAAATAAAATAAAGGAACTGACTGTACCCTCATCAATTACTGCTGAAGGTTTTTATCAGAAGCTAGGGTATGCGAAAGTGCGTGAAGGGTATGAAGGGGTTGAGAAAATCATCATAATGAGCAAAATAACCTCACCCTCTAACTAGTGGTTCAAACCGTTCGCTACGCTCACTGGGACGGGCTAAAGCACGCCCCTTAACCAAACGTTAGAAGGCTATCGAGACCGAAGCGATGATTCATATATCGGAATATAAACCTGAGAATAGAAGGGCTGTTATCGATCTGATACTTCATATCCAGAATAACGAGTTCGGAATTCCGATAACGGAAGACCAACAGCCTGATCTCCAAGATATTCAGCGGTTTTACCAGCATGGAGACGGGAACTTCTGGATATCGTTACACCAGGATACCATTGTAGGAACGATATCCCTTCTAGATATCGGCAATGGTGAATCTGCACTTAGGAAAATGTTTGTACGCTCGGAATTCCGAGGACAAGAGTATGGTGTATCGTCCTCATTGCTACATCATGCGCTTAGCTTTGCACGCTCTAATGGGGTCGAGCGTATTTACTTGGGGACCACTGCTCAATTTTTGGCAGCGCACAGGTTTTATGAAAAGAATGGGTTTGTTGAGATCGCTCAATCTAGGTTGCCAGTATCGTTTCCCATTATGGCCGTAGATTCAAGGTTCTATATGTATGCCTTCTAACAAAGGCGTTATGCATCATCTCAAGTGCCAAACCAATATTCGACCTCTGTCACGTGACACATTACATTTTGTGGTATGATTAAAACGTTCGCAGACAAGCAAACTAAGTCTTTGTATGAATCAGGGAAATCGAGAAAATTCCCGCCAGTCATCCATGCTAGAGCTTCGCGGAAACTGGAATATGTCAACTTGGCGACATGCCTTGATGATCTTAAAGTACCACCGGGTAATAAGCTGCATAGGTTGACCGATGATCGTGAAGGGCAGCATGCCATAGCGATTAATGACCAATGCAGAATCTGCTTCCGATTTAAAGATGGTGATGCTTTCGATGTTGAGGTCTGCGATTACCATTAACGAGGTGTGTTATATGACTATTAACAATACAGGTATGAAAAGACAGCCTACCCATCCGGGAGAGATGCTTCGAGAGGATTTCATGCAGGATTACGAACTCAGTGTCTCGGGTCTGGCTGAAGCATTGGGTGTATCACGGCAATCAATTAATGAACTATTGCGTGAGCGCCGGGCGGTGAGTCCAGAGATGGCAATTCGTCTTGGCCGTTTGTTTGGTAACTCCGCCGAATTCTGGCTCAATGCTCAGCGTGCCTTGGACTTGTGGAAGGCCAACCAGACGCTTAAATCTGAAGTGGCTCGAATCCGACCGCTAAATGCTGCATAATCGGGTAACCGGGGGTCTCTAGCCTCCAGCCCCTACAACACCCTGCACCGAAGCATCGGACCGGCAACTCCACGCACGACTGCATGGATGCAGGAGTAAGAGCGAAGCTGGAAGCCAGAGCCGAGGGCGTTTCATTCAGTATAGTGAAGCTTGATCCATCCATCACGTAGTGAACCAGCCCAGCCATCTTCAATCGTTCGTTTGATTGATTCCGGGTGTTTTGGCTCTATGCCCGAGAGTACAAAGTCGAGTGCAGCGATTATTTCTGAGCGTTACGACGATAAATCTTAGGCTTTAGCACCGAGCTTACGAATCTGCTTCTTTGTAGGCTTAACCGTGTCAGCTTTTGAAACCAGGCTGGTAAACCAGTGGCATTGAGTTGAGTACAGAGATTGCAATTGGTTACACGTTCATAGAGCGAAAGCACTGGGGCCTAGGCAGTAACCGGGAGATGAAGAGTCGTTTGGTTTCATGTCGGCAAATCTAATACGCGTTCCCGCTATGCTGTTGAAAAGCTTGGTGCAACACTGTCTCACGAAGAAGAAAAAGAACTGGATGGCAAGACATTTATACAACTTTATTATAAACTCGATGCCTCAAAGTATCGCACCTAAATAATAAGGCCATGCACAGCAAGACTAAGCAGTTTGCCTTGCCGGAATCAAATACCTAAAGAACTCTCGGATGAAATATAGAATGACGGTATCCCATTTCGTTTTACTCTTAAGCATAGCCACTTTTTCCTCTTTTTCGATCGCAGATGAGGATGTTCTTCTTTCTGAGCTCAAACGGATTGAGAACCATCTTGATGCACGTATTGGGTTTGCTGCACACGACACAGAAACGGGAATGCGATGGGAATACAACGCCGACCAACGTTTCCCACTATCTAGTACATTCAAAACGCTGGCATGTGCGACTCTATTGCAGCGTGTCGATGCTGGTAGTGAGCAACTTACAACAAGTGTAAGTGTTTCATCATCTGATCTAGTAACTTATTCACCCGTTTTAGAAGAGTATGCTGACACGCGTGACATAACGCTTTTTGAACTTTGCGAAGCTACGATGACAACAAGTGATAACACCGCCGCCAACCTAATTTTACAGCGTTTAGGGGGACCTGAAAGTGTGACAGACTTCGCTAGGCAGTTGGGTGATAGTGTTACTCGTTTAGATCGCTGGGAGACCGACCTCAATCAAGCCATACCGGGCGATGAGCGGGATACAACGACACCTAATGCGATGGTTAGCAATCTTGAACAGTTGTTGTCAGATAAGGTGTTATCACTAGAGTCTAAGCAATATTTGCAGACTTGGTTAGTGAATAACAAGGTTGCCGATGGCTTATTTCGGTCAAGCATGCCTGGTGATTGGGTTATTGGTGATAGAACCGGTGCGGGTGGATTTGGCTCTAGATCCATTACGGCGGTTATCTGGCCTGCGGAGCGCGAGCCAGTATTTGTAGCCTTCTATATAACAGAAACAACAGCATCATTCGAAGAAAGGAATGCTGCAATAGCTCAACTGGGACGCGTGCTCATAGCGTTAATAGACGTAAACAGTAGCAATTAAGGAGGATTTCGCTAAATATGATGCAGCTTAAAGCTCTGCCGTGGCAATGGTTTCAGGTTTTTTGATCACCTGGCGCTGCGGCTTGTGATCAAGCAACAACTCTGTTTGTTTCTGGACCTCCTCATAGCACTCACAGCTCAGCTCTTCCAGTTTCGGTCGGTCAAGTACTTCGATTAATCCTCGCCGATATGAAAGCACACCAAGTCGCTGTAATTTTATCGCAGCCTCAGTCACTCCTTCACGGCGAACACCCAGCATATTGGCAATGAACTCCTGCGTCATGGTCAAGTGGTTGTCTTCCAGGCGATCCATAGAAAGAAGGAGCCAACGGCAGAGTTGTTGGTCGATCTGATGATTCCGATTACAAATGGCGGTCTGCGAGACTTGCGTGAGCAAGGCTTGCGTGTAACGAAGCATCAACAAAAGCAATTCCCCGTGGCGATCAAATTCCTCTCTCACCTTCTGCTTAGGGAGCCGATAGGCGTGCCCGGCGCTCTGCACTAATGACCGGCTAGACGTGAGTTCACCACCACCCATATATAAAGATACGCCGAGCAACCCCTCATTGCCTACAACAGAGATAGCCGTCGACGCCCCATTTTCCAACAAATACTGCATCGAGACTATGGAGTCAGTGGGGAAGTAAACATGATGCATGGGTTGTCCACAGTCATACATGACCGCTCGCAAGGGCATTTCCACCAGCTCCAAGTGCTGATACAAACGGTTTTGAACTTCAGGCGATAAAGCTGCCAGAATATGGTTCTGATCGGGTTGCGGTTTTTGGATCATAGTACCTTGAGTTAGTCTGAGAATCATACAAGTCGGCAGGTCTGGTAGATAGCCGTGGCGAGGTACCCAATGAGCGCGAGACTAACCTTCATTGAGTTTCCGGTAAAACGCATGATTAGCTTTCTGGGCACTTACAGTCTGTGCGCTATCGCACCTAACTTTATTTGCCTTTTCAGCTGGACAGGAAAACGATCACGATTCGGGAAGACCCAAGCAGTTATAGTAATTGTTACTAGCATGCTATAAAAACACTCTGTAACTTTCTGCAAAGAGATAGCGGCATGAAGCTTCGTACCAACATAACCATCAATGGGAAATTACACCATAAGGGCGACACAATCCCCTGGTATGCGGTGTATCCGTTTTTTCTGTTCCATATGCTGATGTTTGGCGGCTCAGGTTTCTTTCTCGCCTATGCCGACACAGATCCTGACGTGGCATTTTTGTATATGCATGGTGGCCTCGCCATCTTTGTTTACATCATATTCTATCTGGTCATATTTGGCCGTGATGAAGTCAAATGGATGTTCATCAATGCGGGTCTCGGTCTGCTGGGTATTTACACGCAAATGGGCTGGATCCTGTCTGTGTTTGACCGGGAGATCAGTGACTATCCTATCCATGTACATGTCATCCCTTTTCTGTATTTTGTGCTCTATAGCTTTCTTTTACGTCAAGCCGTTCTCGATATCTCCCATTCCCGGGAAGATGAAACGAAACGACAGCGCGCAGACACGAGTTATACTGTTATCCTCACGCTGGTCTATTTGATTTCCTATTTTCTGACAAAGTAACATCGATGCTGGATAACCCTATATGTGAACCCGTTATGAAAAAGTTGACTATTTCGTGATCATTTCGTGATGATTCGATCGGTGGGCCTGGTGCAGTATTAGCACTAAGCAGGTAAGGCAATTCGATTTTGCACCTGCTGCAACCCACCCATAGAATAAAAGGAAATAAATATGAATACGTTACTTAACGGTGCACGCATTGCCGCTCTTGCCGCCGCTTTTGCAACTTCTGGTATGGCACTTGCCGCTGAACCACCAGCCGGCTCGACCGGCAAAGCCATATCATCCGGTGATATGGTGCATTGCTACGGCGTGCACTCCTGTAAGGGGATGTCCGACTGTAAAACCACCGAACATGCCTGCAAAGGTCAGAACGCCTGTAACGGTCATGGCTTCAAAAGTATGGAAGTGAGCGAGTGTCTGTCGGCCGAGGGTGTGATTGGCGATTTGGGCTAAATACATCCGATCAATTGTTCCTATCCGGAGGCGCGTTTCAGCGCGCTTCCGGCAGTCAGTTGGAGGTTTGAACGGATGATGAAAAATACTGCAAAGGCAGGATCGACCAAGCTGCACGATAGTCTTTGTGCTCCCTTTCAGGGGTTTGGACTGGGTTTGCGTCCTACTCACTACAACAGTTTTCTTGCCCAGCGTCAGGCTGTGGATTGGCTCGAGATCATCTCCGAGAATTACATGATCCAGGGCGGCAAGCCGTTGGCGATGCTCGATACAATTCGCGCCGACTATCCTGTCGCCATGCATGGTGTGTCGATGTCGATTGGCTCAGTTTCTCCCCTGGATCGTGATTATCTGCAACGCCTCAAGGCACTTGCACAGCGCATCGAACCTATGTGGGTTTCCGACCACTTGTGCTGGACCGGCGTGCACGGTACCAATCTGCATGATCTTTATCCCTTACCCTATACCGAAGAAGCCTTACGACACATTGTTACACGCGTTCGTGAGGTACAGGACATCCTTGAACGTCGCCTGGTGCTTGAAAATGTATCGAGCTATATCGATTACGCCAGTTCAGAAATGAGCGAATGGGCATTTCTGACGGCTGTTGCCGAGGAAGCCGATTGCCTGCTGTTACTCGACGTCAACAACATTTATGTGAGCGGTATGAACCAGGGTTTCGACCCGCGTGCCTTCGTTGACGGCGTGCCAGCTCACCGCATTCAACAGATTCACGTGGCAGGGCACTCAAATCTGGGCGATGTGATCATCGACACCCATGATGCACCAGTACCCGACGCGGTATTCGATCTCTATGCCTACGCATGCCAACGTTTCGGCCTGGTGAGTACAATGATCGAGCGCGACGATGCCATTCCACCGCTGGAAGAACTGCTTGCGGAACTCGACCGAGTGCGCCAGGTAGCCGCACGGCATGCCAAAGTTCAGGATCGCGAGGAGGCACTTGAATGTCTAATCTAGCCCCGAACTCGCTTGCCGAGCTGCAAACGCGACTGCAAGACTATGTATTGGGTGACGGTGTTATCGATGCGGGCAGCAACACCGATGGTGTGTTGTCCGTGCTGGCGGGCGGTGACTCTGACAGGGGTAAGCAGCGCTTGAATATCTACCACAACGCCTATCGTTCACGACTGCTTGAGGTGCTCCAGTCGGCGTTCGAGCGCAGCTGGATCTATCTCGGGGACGAGGCATTCAACAGCATCTGTACGCGCTATATCGATACACATGCGTCGCACTCAGCCAATCTGCGCAACTATGGCGGTGACTTCCCGCATTTCTTGCGCCAGGCTTTTCCCTCTGATCCGGAAGTGGCCGAGCTGGCAACCATGGACTGGCGCCTCCATAGTGCCTTCGACGCAGCCAATGCAGACCTTCTCACTAACGAGCAACTCGCGGTTGTCGACGAGACACAATGGGAATCGCTGGGCTTCGTGTTCCATCCGTCCGTTTCCCTCGAGCTGTTCGAATGGAACACGCTGGATATCTGGCACGCGCTTAACCAGGGTGAGTCGCCGCCAGTCGTGCAAAGACTGGGGGTACCGCTCGGCCATCTGTTCTGGCGCAACGAACAACGTGGCTACTTTCGCTCGCTCGATGAGGCTGAGTACGCGGCCCTCAAAGGACTGATCGAGGGCCATAGCTTTGCCGGCGTGTGCGAAGAACTTGCCCTTAACTACCGGAATAACGGTATCGAGAATTCGATCGGTAGCTGGCTGGCGCGCTGGTTGGCTGACGAACTGCTGTCAGCAATTGAGCTAAACCCGGTTTCATTTGATCACCCCTGTCGGGCTTCCTTAGCCGACTCATCACTCTAGGAGACTGATATGTCCACTACTCAAACCAACACAAAAACCAACACCGCCCGCGCCATCCCAACTATTGCAACTCCAAGCCTAATATATTGGTGGTTAAGAACTAGCAATCTCCGCTAAAGATGTAAGTTGATATATCAGCGCCGATGCCAAAGCTCCTTGATACTCCGTATCATCGCTCGGACCACCTGTCGCCGAGCCTCTCGTTGATCCAGTCTCACGCGCTCAAGATCCATACCTCCCCGCTCATCGAGGTATCTGGCAGGGATGCCACCTTTGAGTGAGTCATCGGTACTCGCTTCTGCCACATCATTGTTTTTACAGCAGGGTAACGAACCATCACATTGATAATAATGGCCTTTTATTGAATTTATCATGCCTCTGTCCTCCATTACGTCGCCCCAGGCTACGGGACGTTTTGGTAATCTCATGGGTTCAGATACATGCTAGTATTATTAGATAGTGCAAACTATTCCAAAAAACTGAGGACTAACTTTGCAAAAACGAACAGCTAACCCGCCCAACAACTCGGCCATCACCAGTCAGAAAACACGGAATCATCTGGCGTGGAATGACTTTGAGCTTGTCCTGGCAATTGCGACTGCAGGTTCTTTATCAGGCGCCTCTCGCACCCTGGGTGTCAGTCACGCCACTGTTTTCAGGAGGATCGGTGATATCGAACAGCGCCTGGGGGTTGCTCTTTTTGAGCGGAGTCGGACGGGGTACCGGCCAACGCTGGCTGGAGAAGAGCTCGCCGACACCGCCAGGATAATGGATGAAGCTGCCTTAACGGCTGAACGAAAAGTAGCTGGACGCGACCTGGAGCCCAGAGGTGAAATCTGGGCCACCACAACGGACTCTCTGCTGATGGGGTTACTCACACCTCTGTTTATGCAATTCCAGCACAAATATCCAAGCATTCTACTCGACGTCGCCGTATCCAACCAATTGTTCAACCTGACACGCAGGGAAGCGGACGTCGCCATACGTCCATCCAACCGTCCGCCTGAAAACCTGATCGGCCGACCCTTAACCCCCATTGGCCAGGCTGTTTACGGGCACCGAAGCCTCGGCTTGCCCCCGGGAGGTTAATCGAAACTCTTGCCAGCCAACCCTGGATTGGTGGTGGGCCGCGATTACAGGACGCGGCTCTGAATCAGTGGATGGACAGTAACAGGCTAAACGAGGCCTGTGTTTATCGTGTAGATACTTTGGTTAGCGTACTCAGCGCTGTTCGCTCGGGCATGGGACTGGCCGTCTTGCCGTGTTACCTGGCCGACGGTGATTCAGATATTGTACAGCTTACCGATCCCATCCCTGAACTGGAATACGGCCTGTGGTTTCTGATGCATCCAGACCTGCGAGGAGTAGTGAGGATTCATGCCTTAATGGACTTTCTGACCGAAGCGATCCGCGCGCAGAAACAACGCTTGGCTGGACCATTATTACCCTAGCTTGTGTGAAGCCATAAAATACCAAGTTGATACACTGGATATTAAAGTGCTATTGCCATGGGAGTTGCGGCAGCGAAGACACCCAGCCCTATGCAAGCAAGGCTAAGAAGCCTTATAGCCCATGCAGCATTCGGATGTGGTTTGTATATTTCGGCGCTCGTTTTGAGCTTTATACTCTAGGCATATACCTAGCCTTCGGCACCAACTGTCGTCTTGGTTAGTAAAGAAAAGGGTACTGGCTATGAATTCAAGCCGTGTGCTGCCATTGGTATCAATAGCGGCGCGTTATAGCGCAAAAAGGAGATAGGCAATGCATCAGATCCTCGTTTACGCTGATTCTTTGAGTTGGGGTATCATCCCAGATACCCGCAATCGGTTAAGTTTTGAACAACGCTGGCCGGGGGTCTTGGAAAATAACCTGCTGAAAGCGGGAGCTTCTGTAAGAGTTATCGAGGATTGTCTGAACGGCCGTCGAACCGTGTGGGACGACCCTTACAAACCCGGTCGCAACGGACTGGAGGGATTGCAGCAGCGTATAGAAATCAATTCGCCATTGTCGCTGGTGGTGATACTTTTAGGCACCAACGATTTTCAATCCATGCATGACCTCAATGCGTGGCAATCCGCACAGAGGCTAAAAGCACTGGTCGATGCCATTCGGCATGCTCCCATTGAGCCTGGTATGCCAGTACCTCCGATCCTGCTCATCGCGCCGCCTGAAATTCAAAAGGCCAAAGGCAATATTGCACCAAAGTTCGAAGGTGCCGAGAAAAAGGCGGTGGGGTTATCCGCTGCTATTGCCGCAATCGCTGAGGAATGCCAGTGTCACTTTTTCGATGCCGGTCTGGTAACACCGACAAGCCGAGTTGATGGCGTTCATTTGGATGAAGATCAACATTACGAACTTGGTTTGGCATTGACCAAAGCAATTAAGCCGCTGATTTCGTAATACTTTGATTTTGTAGTGTCTGTGGGTCAAGCCTTGAATGGAGCGGTAGCGAAAAGTTTCCAGATTGGGTATCTAAGGAACTCTATATTGATACAGCAACAGATCACAGCACGAGCTGCAGCTGACTCAGCCTTAGGGTGCGAATCTTGTTTGGATCGGCCAAATGCCCATGTATATTAGCTAGATGCTGCAAACGACACAGACATCCACAGTATTGGCTTGGCCAGCTAAACTTATCTAAGCAATAACCTGTGGATATATAGCTTATAAAGCTGTGGATAACTAACCATGTGGATACAAAAAAACCTGCAATTAGACGCCAAACCCAGAGGCTTTCACCTCATTACCCGTGACGTGTTGCAAGCTATTCCGGAACTCAAGCAGTGCACGGTTGGTCTGCTTCATCTGTTTATCCAACATACCTCGGCCTCACTGACCATCAACGAGAATGCTGATCCGGATGTTCGCGGTGATTTTGAGCGCTTTTTTAACCACGCCGTCCCGGAAAATGCGCCCTATTATGTGCATCTGGACGAAGGCAGTGATGATATGCCGGCGCATCTGAAAAGCAGCCTATTGGGCTGTTCGCTGAGTTTACCCGTCAGCAACGGGCGCTTGAACCTGGGCACCTGGCAGGGCATCTACCTGTGTGAACACCGTAATCATGGCGGTTCACGACGGCTGGTGCTGACGCTGCAGGGTGAATAAGCAACTATCACCTTGAGCGATGACTGGGGTACACTTGGATGATGCATCATCAAACCGGCAAGAGCTTATTCTCTATGAACTATCCGATCAGTGAAATCCATCATGCCCGGCTGGGCAGCAGTATTTATGCACTGTTACGCGATGCGTTGATTACCGGGCGGTTTAAGCCTAATGACCGCCTGCGTATTCGTGAGTTGGCTGAACAGTTATCCACCAGCGTTACCCCGGTGCGTGATGCCATTCTGCAACTGGCCAAGGAGCAGGCGCTGGAGATGCGCTCTCCACGCGACATTCGCGTACCGCAGTTAAGTCAGAGCCAATATGATGAAATCCGGCTGTTGCGTTTGTCGTTGGAAGGCATGGGGGCGGAGCAGGCGGCACAGAAGATCAGCACCGATGCCTTGCAACAATTACGCGCAAATATCGATCAGAATCATAGCGCAATTCTCGCCAACGATATGTCGGCGGCATTGCGACTGAATAGCGAGTTTCATCTGCTGCTGGCTGATGCGGCTGGCATGCCCTTGTTGAGAAGCGTGATCGATATGCTGTGGATGCGTACCGGTCCGCTAATCGCTCAGAGTTATCGGCATTTCTCCGAGCAGATAGCCACAGGTCACCATGAAGAGCTGTGGCAGGCTCTGGCGTGCCGTAATTCAGAAGCGGCCCGCACCGCAATCCAGCAGGACATCCTCGATGGCAACCAGAAAATGAGCGCGTTTTTACGCCAGGATAGTGAATCAACTCAGTTGGGTTAATACCCGATCCAGTGTATCGCTCAACAGCTCAACATGCTCAGCCGTAAACACCAGTGGCGGGCGGATTTTCAGCACATTAGCGTCAGGTCCGGTCGCACTGATCAGCACACCCGCCTCACGCATGCCATTGACCACGCAACTGGCCAATTCTGTCGCTGGGGCAAGACTGTCACGATCCTCGACCAGTTCCACACCGAAAAACAGCCCGGCACCGCGAATATCGCCCATCACCTCATGACGCTGAGCTAACTCATGCAGTTGCCGGCCCAGATGCTGCCCCTGAATCCGGGCATTGACCTGTAGCTGTTCTGTTTCGATAACATCCAGCACCGCAGCAGCGGCGCAGCAAGACACGGGATTGCCACCAAAGGTATTGAAATAACGTTGCCGTTCGCCAAACAGATCCAGCAGACCGGAACGCGCCACGAGCCCGGCAACCGGATGGCCGTTGCCCATGGGTTTACCCAGGGTCACCATATCCGGCACGACTTGATAACGGGAAAAGCCCCAGAATTCATCGCCGGTCCGGGCAAAGCCTGACTGCACCTCATCGGCGATATACACCCCTCCGGCTTGGCGCACCCAGTTTACCGCTTGCTGGATTTCAGCTTCTGGCGGACTGAAGACGCCATCGCTGGAGAACAAGCCATCCATCATCAAAGCGGCTGGACTTAAACCTTCGGCCGCCATCTGATCCAGCACTTGACGCAGCTGCTGCAACCACTGACCTGGTGCACGGAAGCTATCCCGGTGCATCGATCAGGCGCACCTGATCGCCTGCGCCGATACCCAATGACGGAGACAGTTCCGCAATACTGCTGGTGGTTCCATGATAAGCCCAACGTGTTACCAGTGCGATGCGGTTACCGGTGACTTCACGGGCAATCCGCAAAGCCAGGTCATTGGCTTCGCTGCCACTGCAAGTCATTGTCAGGTTGTTCAATGCATCCGGGAAGAGTGCCAGCAGTCGCTCGGCATAATCCAGAATACTGTCGTGCAGGTAGCGGGTATGGGTATTCAACTGTGCCGCCTGTTGGCAAATAGCCTCAACCACCCTGGGGTGGCAATGACCGACTGACACCACATTGTTGTAGGCATCCAGATAGCGTTTGCCATCGGCTTCATAAAGCCATACCCCTTCACCCTTCACCGGATGCAGCGGTTGTTGATAAAACAGACGGTAGCTGCGCCCCAGCAAGCGTTGGCGGCGTTGAAGTAAAGCACTCTGTTCAGTCATCAAAGGCTCCAGTTTTCACAGGTTTTAGCAAGTCTTCCACCCAGCCCTCCGGCAGACGGCGTAAACGCATCAGACTGCGACCCGCATGGGGCAGGTTACGCAGAATATAGTCACGGTTATCCGGATACAACTGCGCGCGCCAAGAGGAGATAGTCAGGGTCAGACACAAACGCGTGGCCACCAGATCGGCTAACAGACTTAATTCGGTATCACTCAAAGGCTGTTGCGCCAGGTAAGCATTCAGAAAGGGTCCCACCCGGCGTAACGGGTCTGATTCATCCACCAGTTGGTAGGAAAGGGCGGTTGCCAGATTATTCACCCGTGGCGCATAGAGGGCATCACCAAAATCGATAATGCCGGTAATCCGGGTGCCTGACTCATCTACCAGCACGTTGTGTGGGTTCAGATCATTGTGAATCACCTGCCAGGGAAGCTCTGTCTGCTGAGAAACTACACGTTCACTATGGCGGTCGATAACCCAGGCAACGGCTTTGCGTAATTGCGCATCATTAATCGTGTGAATTCGATCCAGTAAACGCTGCGGATAGGTAATGTCCCAAAGTAACTCACGCTGCGCCCCAGGGTGAGAAAAGTCTGCCAGGCATGATCCATTTCACCCAGAATGCCACCCAGTTGACGAGCCAGATCGGTAATGGGGGCGTGTTGATAGAAAGGCGTACCTTCCAGATAACTGACAACACGCAAAGCACCTTTTTGCCCCGAAAATGTAACCTTGGGTTGGCATTCTCCAGAAATACTTTTTACTACGCCAGGCAGTGGCAAGTGCGCCGCTCGCTCCTGCAGATAAATCAACATCCGGGTTTGAAAATCAATTTCCGTATCGGCTTCAGCGGCATTGATAAAACGCACCATAAAGCGCTTACCCGGCGACACACTCAGACAAAAATTGCTGTCACGTTCACCCGGTAAACGTTCTAAGGTTCCCAGCAAACCATAGTGTTCCTTTAAAACAGCCAGCGCTTCAACCGGCTAATAGAGGGCGCCGCCTGGGTCATCAACGAAGTTGTTGCGGTGCTAGACGTCATTCTACTCAATCCTGACTTATGATGTATGATGCATCATAAATAGAATGATGGGTAAAGTCACCCCCCAATGCTATGCTTAAATTTGAATTTATTGTCACTGATCGCAACCCGGAGTCATGATGTCAACCACACCTATCTTCTGGCGGGACCCGGCACTGCCGCATGTTGAACTGCGCTATATTGAGGATGGTCGACAGGTACGCTACGCCCCTCACAGTCACCAGCAGTGGTCTTTAGGTGTGATTCTGGCGGGCCAGAGTTATTTTCAATATGCCGGGCAGCAACAGGTGATTGAGGCTGGCCAGTTGCTGCTGATCAATCCCCATCAGGTGCACGCCTGTAACCCCTGCGCCGACATGCCCTGGTCTTACTATATGCTGTATATCGATTCGGATTGGCTGACCCGATTGCGCCAGGCTTGTGGAGAACTGGATAGCGCTCACTGGAAGATTTGTCCCTGTCCCGTCTGGAGGATCAGGCATTATTCAACGGCTTTAACGAGATGGCTGTCCGGCTGTTTGATCCTCACACCGGTCATGCGGAAAAGGATGCGGCCTTGTGCCACTATCTGCAACAGCTATTCAGTAAAGTTCGCAGCGAAACGCTACCACAAGCGCTGCTACCATCCGCACAATTACACCGCGCACTTGAATATCTGCACAAACATTACGACTCCAATGTTCCCTTGCAGACCCTCTGTCAGTTAAGCGGATTAAATCCAGGCCAGTTGATCCGCCAGTTTCGTGACACCTGCGGCATGACGCCCCATGCCTACCTGACCAACCTGAGGATTCAGATGGCCCAGATAGCGCTACAAAGTGATACCCCTCTGGTCGATGTTGCCCTGACTCATGGTTTTGCTGATCAACCGCATTTTCAGCGCACCTTTAAGCGCCTGCTGGCGGCTACCCCGGTACAGTATCGGGATGGACCAAACGCCTATATCAGCAGCAAAACGCAGCTCAGCAACAGTAGCAGCGCCAACAAGCGGTTCAACCAACGCAAACCCCGACCCCGTGTACAGCACTGCTGCAGCCAAGCGCCAGCAGCGGCCCAGACACCCAGCGACAACCAGCAGATGGGTAAATAGAGCAGCGCAAAGACCAATACCTGGCGAAACTCACCTCCAGCCGTGTAAGCCACTATGCCGGAAATGCCCGCCAGCCAGGCTTTGGGGTTGAGCCACTGCATTAATGCCCCGGTCATAAATCCGGGCGGCTGTGTTTGTGATTGAGCCTGGACATCACCACTGGCGCGTAACAACTGCACACTCATATACAGCAGAAACACAATACCCCCCAGCGCAATGCCGACTCCAGTTGTCCCCACTGCAGAAAGATGCTTTTCAAGCCTAAACCCAGTGCTACAAATAACAGCACAAAACCCAGAGTAGCACCGGTGACAAACACCAGCGTGCTTGCCAAGCCATAGCGTATACCGCTACTGAGACAGACCAGATTGACCGGACCGGGAGAGATGGATGCCGCCAGCGCAAAGGCTGACATGGAAAAGATGATAGACCCACTCACAGATAGACTCCTTTAAAAAGAAGTCATTGTCTGTGGTTGGCGGATCCTTGTATTGAATAAAATTTTGCCGATTCAAGCTACCGCTGACATTAACCAACGGGTGAGTTCAGCCGCAGGAATGGCCTGGCAGCCAGTGGTATTTTGTCCTGCCCAAAGTGGTGAAAAATCGGCCATACCACGAGCTTCAGCCGCCGAGCGCAAAGGTGCGATGGCGGCCGTTGCCAACGGGAAAACCGGGGCGTCGGCACAGATAGGTCCCAATTCACGCATAACCCGGTTGACGATCCCGCGCGCGCGCCG
>NZ_JRLB01000049.1 GCF_000764495.1 Nitrincola sp. A-D6 | reverse complement strand
GCATTACTGGCTAGGTTAGCTGTTTCCTGGTTGTGTTGTTCCTGCTGCTGTTGCTGCTCTTCCTGACGCTGCTGCTCAGCCACGGCTTGCTCCTGGCGCTGCTGCTCTGCCTGGCGCGCCTGCTCCTGGCTCTCGCCTGTTCGGCTGCCTGCTGTGCAGCGGCCTGATCCGGCTGCAAGCTACTCATATCAATCATGCGCGCCTGCAAATGCCGTGGCTGTGGACGTGGTGATTCAGAAAAATCAAACCACTGCCCGGCAATCAGCACCAGCATCATTACGTGAACCAGCGTCGCCCAAAAAACCGGTGATACATAACTACGATAATTATCCACGCCCAGCCTACTCAGTGACCAGACCAACACTGGGCGCACCCGCCTGCTGCAATAGCACCATCAGCTGTACGACCCGGTCATATGACACATTTTTATCTCCCTGACCAGCAGGAGCTTGTTCGGGTTTTCATTCAAAACACTGGTAATGCGCTGCCGAACCGTATCAGGATCTGCAATTTCGGAATCATCACCACCCACGTTAATATAATAATTACCGTCTAAATCCACGGTGACGATCAAGGGCTCCTGATCTTCTGCTTCTACCGGTTCCGCGCTGGCCTGAGGTAAATCAACATCTACCCCTTGAGTCAGCATCGGTGTTGTCAGCATAAAAATCACCAACAGCACCACCATAACCTCAATATAAGGTACCACATTGATTTCTGCATTCAGACTACGCTTTTTGCGAGTACGCCATTCCATCATCAGACCTCAGAGTGCATGCAGGCGACGGTAGAGTATACTGGAGAACTCATCGGCAAAGGTTTCATAATTACTCAGCAGTGTTTCCGACTGCGCCGCAAAGCGGTTGTAAGCAATAACAGCCGGGATAGCTGCAAATAAACCAATTGCCGTTGTGATCAACGCTTCTGAAATACCTGGTGCCACCACCGATATCGTTGCATGGGGTACAGTAGCTAGACTACGAAAGGTGTTCATAATTCCCCACACGGTACCAAAAAGCCCCATATAGGGACTGGTAGAACCGACCGTTGCCAGGAATGGCAGGTGTTTTGCCAGCTTTTCTTCTTCGCGGGACATCGCCACCCGCATGCGCCGCTGAATGCCATTCATCACCACATCAGGATCAGCTTTACCCTGCTGGGTAAGGCGAGTGAACTCTTTCAGCCCGGCACGAAAAATGTTTTCAACACCACAATTCTCATTGGGCTGTTGACTGACTTCGCGGTACAGTTGTCCGAGATCGGCACCCGACCAGAAACGCTCTTCGAAAGCACGCATGGAATGCTGTGCCGCACGAATCACGGAGCGGCGCTGAAAAATCATCACCCAGGAAACAAATGAGGTAATCATAAGCGTCAGCATGATCAGCTGAACGATAAAACTGGCCTCTACTACAAGAGACCAGATAGATAACTTGTCTTGCACGGTTCACTCCTAACCTGACAGAAGGCAGGCGCTCACAATAGCAGTCGCAAAAATTAATACAAGTAGCTATGGGTCAGGAATGAACCTTAATAACATTTTTTTTTACGCCAGTGAGTTCTAGTCTCCGCTTTCGCAGCACAAGCAGCGACTGGTTGTGGGTTCAGCTTTCAGGCGATTAAGCTCAATAGCCTCACCACAGACTTTGCACAAACCAAAATAACCACTATCAATCCGCTTGATAGCCTCTTCACAAGCGCGCAGTTCAACCAGTAATGCACCCTGTTTAATTTCGCTTCCCGATGCGGCCAACAGTTCTTGTTTAAGCGTTGTATGGAGCTGAACCAGCTCACGACGACAGTCACTGGCGAAGCGATCTTTTGGTAAAGCCAACATAGGCACCATCCCGTTACTTTATCTGTCTTTATTAGACAATAGTAACAGCCCGTTAACCTTAAACCTTGATCAGGATCATGCAGACCCTTATTCGCTAAAGGGTTTATTTATTCCGAAATGCAGATAAGCATGATCGGTTACCACCCGCCCGCGCGGTGTACGCATCAGAAAACCTTGCTGTATCAGATAGGGTTCCAACACATCTTCAATGGTATCCCGCTCTTCACTGATTGCAGCCGCCAGGCTATCTACACCCACGGGACCCCCACCAAACTTCTCAATCATCGCCAGTAACATGCGCCGATCCATATGATCAAAGCCTTTTTCATCGACATTAAGCATATTCAACGCCAGATCAGCCAGCTCACGAGTAATCGCACCATCACCACGCACTTCAGCGTAATCACGCGCTCGTCGCAGCAAACGATTGGCAATGCGCGGTGTACCTCTGGCACGGCGGGCAATTTCCCGCGCACCCTCGGGATCAATCGGTGTAGACGTCAAGCGCGCTGCCCTGGTGACAATGTGGGTCAGATCTTCAACAGAGTAGAACTCCAGCCGCTGCACGATACCAAAACGATCACGCAGCGGTGAGGTTAACAGCCCCGCTCGCGTAGTCGCCCCCACTAACGTGAACGGGGGCAAGTCGATCTTGATAGAACGGGCGGCGGGTCCTTCACCAATCATAATGTCCAGCTGATAATCTTCCATCGCCGGATAGAGTATTTCTTCGACGTTCGGGCTCAAGCGATGAATTTCGTCGATAAACAGCACATCTCCAGCCTCCAGGTTGGTCAGCATGGCTGCCACATCGCCCGCCTTTTCTAATACCGGCCCTGAGGTGCTACGTATCTGACTTCCCATCTCGTTAGCAATAATATGTGCCAGGGTGGTTTTGCCTAGCCCCGGTGGACCAAAAATCAGGGTATGATCCAGTGCCTCGGATCGATTACGTGCGGCATGGATAAAAATCTCCATCTGCTCACGCACCACCGGCTGACCTTCATAATCCTGTAAGGTTTGCGGTCTTACCGTGCGATCCTGCGTCTCTTCAACGGGACTGGTCGCAACCGGCGTTATAAATCGATCGGCTTCTATCATTACTGTTTCTCATTTATCAACTGATCATTGACCGCAGTGCCAAGCGAATCAGTGCTTCGGCACTGGCATCCGCATCCAGTGAACGGCTGGCTTTTTCAATAGCCTGTGTGGCCTGAGCAGGCTTATAGCCCAAAGCGACCAGGGCGGTTTCTGCTTCCCGACGCTCATCCACCACGGCCACGGCTGGCTGCCTGGCTGATGCTGCGTCTTCCATAGCCCGAAGCCCAGTTGGCATAGTACTGAAGTGCTTAAGGCGGTCTTTCATTTCGATAATCAGGCGCTCGGCGGTCTTTTTGCCCACACCCGGCAACTTCACCAGCGTCGCCACATCTTCATATTCAACACAACGGATAAACGCATCACCACTGATACCCGAGAGAATAGTCAGCGCCAGCTTAGGCCCTACTCCATTGGTTTTAATCAATTCCCGGAACACACTGCGTTCCTGTCGATCGGTAAAGCCATACAACAACTGGGCATCCTCACGCACCACCAGGTGGGTGTAGAGAGAAACCTCCTGACCGATATCAGCTAAACGATAGAAGGTATTCATAGAAGCCTCCACCTCGTAACCTACACCAGCGACATCCAGCATTAAAAAAGGAGGGTATTTTTCCAGTAGAACGCCTCGCAAATGTCCGATCATGCTTATTTCTCACCTTTGGATTTTTTTGACATCAGCCAACGTTTTTTTCGACCGGTTAACACCCGCCGCGGGGTACGATCTATACCAGTCACCACAAACACCGGCAACCGGAAACCCGTATAGATCGCCAGCAGGCGGATACAGAAAATCAGCGCCATCGAAGACAAGGCAAGCAGATTCGGATCCATCTGCCCATGCATTAGTACATAGAAGGTCGCACCCATCAAAGCGCAGGTCGCGTAAAACTCTTCATGCTGGAGAATACCGGGAATCCGCCCTGTGAGTAAATCCCGGATGACACCGCCCGCACAACCGGTACTGATGCCCATAATCACGGCAATTAAGGGAGAAAAACCCAATCCTATGGCTTTCTCAGCGCCTGCAATAGCAAACAAAGCCAGACCCGCTGCATCGAACACCAATAATGCCCGGCGCGGCAACAGCCAGAAACGACAGTAAACGAACATCAGAACAGCTGACCCTATAGCAGTCCATAATAATAACGGATCAGCAATCCAGATTAACGGATGCGCATTCAGTGCCAGATCACGCAAGGTTCCCCCACCAAGAGAGGTAGCTAATGCCAGCACCAGGATACCGAACAGATCGATCTGCTTACCACGTGCAGCCAGAACACCGGTGATCGAAAAAATCGCTATACCAAACAGATCGGCATAGTAGACAAAATTTTCAATTTCTATCATCGCCAACGCCCACCACGACCAGTATGCTGACTTGCCACACTCAGCAGCGAACTGCGGGAATGCGCATGACATAAGGCAATAGCCAACGCATCCGCTGCATCAGCCTGCGGCAACCCGGGTAATTTAAGGATATGCGCCACCATGTGCTGTACCTGGCTCTTATCTGCCGCACCCGATCCAACCACTGACTGTTTCACTTTCCGCGCTGAGTATTCATAAACGGGCACTGATTGATTCGCCGCTGCGACAATCGCTACGCCTCTGGCCTGACCCAACTTCAGTGCCGAGTCAGCATTGCGCGCCATAAATACCTGTTCAATCGCAAATTCCTGTGGCAGATAACGTTCAATAATTTCATACACACCGGCATACACCTGCTGCAGCTTATCCGCCAACTCACCCTCACGGATACGGATACAACCACTGGCAATGTATTCGTTATGACCTTTAAGCGAATTGATCACACCATAGCCGGTAATGCGTGAGCCGGGGTCTATCCCCAGAATAATCATCTCAGCACAACCACTGGCTTATCGGAACCAGGATCAAAGCATCGCCTCTTCCGGAATATCGGCATTATGATAGACATTCTGGGTATCATCGAGATCTTCCAGCACATCCAGGAGCTTCAGTGCCTTCTGGCCGGTTTCAACATCCAACGCCACTGTCGTTGAGGGGATCATACCCACCTCAGCATGAACCGGCTCAAGCCCTGATTGCAACAAGGACTGCTTCACATCCATAAATTCAGTTACGCTGGTAAACACATCAATTGAACCATCATCATGCGTCACCACATCATCCGCACCAGCTTCAAGCGCCGCCTCAATGATCTGATCCTCATCGCTCTCATTGCCAAAGGTAATCTGACCTTTTTTATCAAACAGATAAGAAACGGAGCCATTCGTGCCCAGGTTGCCGCCGTGCTTACTGAAAGCCGCCCGTACCTGTGACACAGTCCGGTTAACATTATCGGTCATGCACTCAACCAGGATCGCTACGCCATTGGGGCCATAGCCTTCATAGGTGAGCTCATCGTAATTATCACCGTCCGCACCACCCGCGCCGCGCTGTATCGCTTTTTCAATGGTGTCTTTTTTCATATTGGCGCCAAGCGCCTTATCTACAGCCGCACGCAAGCGTGGATTATCATCTGGCACACCGCCACCTTCTTTGGCGGCCACAGTCAGCTCGCGAATCAACTTAGTAAAGATTTTACCGCGTCTGGCATCTTGTGCCGCTTTGCGGTGTTTAATATTGGCCCACTTGGAATGACCTGCCATAACCTCTTACCTCATTAACAAAGAAGGGGCTGCTAAGCCCCATTCGTTCTGCGTATTTTTTTCACTGCTGGCCTGGAGCCATATGTCCTTTGCAGTCTTAGGTGACTACCCCGATGCCAGACAGTGATCTTCACCTTGTCATCAGGGCGTTTTACGCAATTTGATATTCAGTTCACGTAACTGAGCGGCGCTGACTTCACCCGGAGCATCGGTCAACAAACACGCGGCGCTCTGTGTTTTCGGGAAGGCAATCACTTCACGAATAGAGGCCGACCCGGTCATCAACATCACCAGACGGTCCAGACCAAAGGCCAAACCACCGTGTGGAGGTGCACCGTAACGTAGCGCATTGAGCAGGAAGCCGAATTTCTCTTCCGCTTCCTCATCACTGATGCCCAACACTTTAAATACCGCACGCTGCATGGCCTGATCATGAATACGTACAGAGCCACCACCCAATTCAGTACCATTCAATACCATATCATAGGCGCGGGACAGCTTGCCTTCAGGGCCAGCAATCAGCTCATCCGGGCTACAGCTGGGTGCCGTGAATGGGTGATGCAACGCGGTCAGACCGCCATTACTGTCTTCTTCAAACATGGGGAAATCGACGACCCAGAGTGGCGCCCACTGCTGTGTTAGCAAGTTCAGGTCTTCACCGACTTTAATACGCAGCGCGCCCAGCGCTTCATTAACCACCTTGGCCTTATCCGCACCAAAGAACACCAGATCGCCGTTCTGGGCACCCACACGCTGCATAATCTGCAGTGCCACCTCTTCACCCAGGAATTTCACAATCGGTGATTGCAGCCCTTCGGCGCCGTTTTCCAGCGCGTTAACCTTGATCCAGGCCAGGCCTTTAGCACCGTAGATGGACACAAATTTAGTGTAATCATCAATTAGTTTACGGGTCAGCTCAGCACCACCCGGCACCTTCAGGGCAGCAACACGCCCTTTAGGATCGGTTGCCGGTGCGGCAAACACTTTAAAGTCGACGCCTGAAACCAGATCAGCCACATCAACCAGCTCCATCGGAATACGCAAATCCGGCTTATCAGAGCCATAGCGCTGCATCGCTTCAGAGTAAGGCATGCGCGGAAAGTCACCCAGATCCACATTCAGCTGTTCCAGGAACAAGCCACGGATCATCTGTTCAGTGATTCCCATGATGCCTTCTTCGTCCATAAAGGAGGTTTCTATATCGATCTGAGTGAATTCCGGTTGACGGTCGGCACGTAGATCTTCGTCACGGAAACACTTGGCAATTTGATAGTAACGGTCAAAACCTGACACCATCAGCAATTGCTTGAACAGCTGCGGTGACTGTGGCAGCGCGAAAAAATGCCCTTCATGGGTACGGCTGGGCACCAGATAATCGCGCGCCCCTTCGGGTGTGGCACGCGTCAGAATTGGCGTTTCAATATCCAGAAAACCATTTTCTTCCAAATAGTTACGGATATAGTGGGTAATCTTTGAACGAAAACGCAGTTTGCGCTGAATCTCTGGACGGCGCAGATCAATAAAGCGATTGCGCAGACGTACATCCTCGCCCACCTGCTGATGATCATCCAACTGGAAAGGCGGTGTATCCGATTTGTTCAAAATCACCAGCTCTTTGCCCAGCACTTCAATCGCACCTGTTGGCATCTCCGAATTTTCGGTACCTTCAGGGCGGGCACGAACCAGTCCTTTTAATTCAATCACGTACTCATTACGCACACTGTCAGCCAAGGCAAAGCTTGCCTCACGGTCCGGATCAAACACCACCTGGGTGATGCCTTCACGATCTCTGACATCCAGAAAGATAACGCCACCATGATCCCGACGACGGTGAACCCATCCTGAAAGTGTAATGTCCTGGCCGATATGTTCTTTACGAAGATCGCCACAATAATGACTGCGCATGATTGATTGTTCCTGTATCCGTCACTGTAAAAGCAAAATAGGCGCAGAATTATACCCTATATTGAGGGCGCTGACAGCCAAGGAATCTCGGATTCAGTCGCAATTAATATCCTGACAGCTAATTTATACCAGCAGGATAATGTTATCGTCCCTATTCATCAGTTTCAGGACTCACGTATTGCGAAACTGGATTCGTTTAAGAGCCTTAGGCTGTAACTAGTGCACTTACAATTGCGCAATAAAGGCGTCAAAAGCCTCCCTGGCCATGCGCACTTCTGCCGCAGCCTGTTGAACCGCTGCATGTAAACGCTGCAGTAGATCCTCCTGCTCACTGAGTTGATTCACTAACCGCTGGTAAAGCGCAGACTCTGACTCCAGTACGTCAAGATTTGCCCGAATGCGCGCCTGTTCCTGGTAAATGGTTTCTATAGAACTTTTTTGATCTTGCAGGCTACGCTCAGCACGAGACCAGGCTTGACGAAGACTTGCCGCCTGCTCAACCTGAGATTTTAACGCTGCAGGTAACTCTGCCTGATTCGACCAATAGAAAAGTTGCGTTTCTGACAAAGCGGCTAATTGAAAATGCTCCCAATCGACCCTTGTCTCCGTTACCAGAATGGGCTGTTCAGAATGCGCGGGCAGATCTACCGCCAGCCGATAATGCACTGCTGTTTCTTCCAGTAGTTCGGCATTGTAATCCAACTCCCAGCCAGGATTACGCGGGTGAACGATCACCAGATTTCGATCCTGAGCCGACTCATTGATGGCATGATAAACCGTTTCGCGCTGGCGTGTTTGTTGCAGCATCAAGACACCCTGTTCTATTTTACCCTGCGTTAGCCGCGTTTCCTGGCTGGCTGCTTGAGGCTGAACCTGAAGATCTAAGTCGACAGCATAACTGATGAATCGCTTGGCACCGGGTGGAATATGTTCTATGCGCGCATCACCCACATAGCTTTGCCCCATCATAACCGTCATGGGGCCCTCAGGCAGCGGCTTATCTGATGTATTGTCTAAACGTGCTCCACGTAAAGGATGGCGGGGATGTACACTGGCGTCATAGATGGAAACGGATCTGATATCTACCTTCGCAGCCAAAATAGGCAACATTGCCGACTGCTGACGAGGCAAGCTGATATTTTCAAGCCGATATTCAAAATGCGAACCAAGATCCTGCCCTTCGACCGAAGCCATCGCACCAGCCTTGGGTGTGGCGTCCGACCCTGGTGCCGGCGCTGGCATAGGGGCTGCTACCCGTGCGCGTAAAGGCGCGAACTCTTCAGCCACCGCGCTATCTTGAGCGACTCCACGCGCAAGTGCATAGGTTTGCGGAGCTATACCTTCAAAGGCCACCGACTCATACACGGGTCGATCAATAAAGCGAGACTGATAAAGATCTTCAATAAAACTCAGTGGGCGACCACTGATTAAGGCTAAACTGATGTTATGCCAGTCGTAGTCACTGGTATTTTCCACCAAGGCCCAGGTTTGTAAATCAGCCGCTTCACTGTCGGCTTCATCAAGCAACAAACGATAGCTGGTTTTCCAGACAGGGGCTTCTGCGACATAGGTCACCGCCACCTCACGCACCCCTTCACCCTCAAGATAAAGGTTGACGGCTTTACGCTCATTGTTACGATTTTCTGCCAAGCAGTCAGGGCGCGATTCAAGTCGTCTTGCAGACGCGTATCGGTTAATTCGAAACGACGTATCTGATCCAGGCTCAGGCTTTCCAAGCCAGTTTCAGTTACCAGGTTAAGGTAATCCAGCTCTGCGAATTGATCAGCCACTCGCAAGGTGCGTCTGTCAGCTCCCAGGATACGCCCTGTTAACAGACTGCCTTGCAGGGTTTCCACCTGTATGGCTTGACCGCGCAGCTGGGTAAACACATCCACCCAACCAGGGTTGCCTGACAGATCAACACGCAAACTGGATAAAATACGACCCAACGCTGACTGACCCGGATAACTCACGCCCACAATTCGGCCATTACCCTGATCCCAGAAGACCAAAGATTTCAACAGGTCGTTCATTTCAGTTGAACTGGCCTGAAGTTGTACTTGAACCGGCCCATCAACCTTGCCACCTTGTTGAAACAAACCCACACCAGAAGTGGAAAGCACCACACGTTCAATGGGTAACTCAGCCTCAGGAAAGGTCTGAGAAGCCAGGCACTCGTGCTTAGACTGGAAACAACCCAGAAACTAACGCTCATTATCGACACGGCAGGCAAGCACCGTTTCAAGCAAGCAGGATATTGTGGGGGCAAAAACATGAAGACTCTCCCTAATTCATGAGTTGGATTAATCAGCCTGGCTTAACAACGGGAAACCTTAAACACTTTAAGCGACAGCGTTAGTTACGCTAGGATCAAAACGCTAGTTTGCCAATTTGAATGTCAAATCGCCATCCAGGAGCACTTCGAGTTTCTGGCTGATCTCTTCGGCCTGCTCGGCGGTATAAGGACGCGCCTCTGCCACACCCCAGACAGGTCCTGGCCAGGCAACATCATCTTCATAACGCACTACATGGTGCAGATGCAATTGTGGCACCATGTTACCCAGTGCTGCCACATTCATCTTGCGCGCCATAAACAAATCGGCCAGGGTTTCACTCAAGGCCGAGGATTCTTCGATCAACTGTGCACGCTCAGAGGCAGACAAATGATAGACTTCAGTCACACTGGCTCGACGTGGAACCAGAATAAACCAGGGATAATTCGCATCGTTCATCAGCAGCAAACGACACAGGGAAAAATCACCCAGCACCCAGGTATCAGCTTGCAACTGTGGATGGAGTTCAAACTCAAGTTCCAGTTCGTCCATTGGACTCTCCTTAGGATATTAAATACGGCCTTATGATATAAAAGACCGGATCAAAGCGTATAGCGTTTGTTACTTTCACTTTTTACACTAAACCAGACAGAACATCATGTATCAGATACGCTTTTGCGACAGTATAGACAAGATACCGGCCAGCATCTGGAACACGCTTTGTGACACCGACTATCCATTTATCCAGCATGCTTTTCTCAAGGCACTGGAAGACTCAGGTTCGGTATCCGCCGCTACCGGCTGGCAGCCCATGCATATGCAGCTGTTATGCGGCGATGAGGTGGTCGGGGTGATGCCCTTGTATATCAAAAATCACTCTTACGGTGAGTATGTATTTGACTGGAGCTGGGCGGATGCCTGGGAGCACAACGGACTGGACTATTACCCCAAACTGGTGACAGCCATCCCCTACACACCGGCTCAAGGGCCAAGGTTTGGTTGCCAACTGCCAGACAGCGAGGCCTGCCAGGCATTTTATGCTGGCATCCGCCAATTAGGGCAGCAGATTTCAGCAAGTAGCTGGCACGGTTTGTTTGTCACCGATTCATTGCGCACAACCTTTGCGGCTCAAGACTGTGCCGTTCGTATGGGGCTGCAATATCACTGGTTTAATCGCGGCTATGCTGACTTTGACGATTACCTCAGTCATTTCAGCTCACGCAAACGCAAAAATCTGCGCAAAGAACGTCAGAAAGTAGCTGATCAAGGAATAGTGCATGACTGGGTCAGCGGTCAGGACCTGACCGATGAGGATATGCAACACTTCTGGATTTTTTACCAAATGACCCATCTAAAGCGTGGACGTAGAGGCTACCTGACCCGAGATTTTTTTGAACAGTTACGCCATGTATTCGCTGACAAGCTGGTGTTCTGTTTCGCCCGACAGGGTGACAGAACTCTTGCTGGTGCGCTGTTTTTTCGTGATAGCACCACCCTGTATGGTCGTTATTGGGGCTGTACCGAAGCCTACGACAGTCTGCATTTTGAAACCTGCTATTATCAGGGCATTGATTATGCCATCGCTGAAGGACTGGAGCGCTTTGATCCAGGCGCACAGGGTGAGCATAAAATCGCCCGTGGCTTTGAGCCGGTACCTACCTGGTCAGTACACCATATAGAGCACCCAGGTTTGCGCACGGCCGTAGCAGACTTTGTCGCCCAGGAAGCCACGCAACTGCGGCTGTATCAGGCGCAGTTGCGTGAAGGACTGCCGTTTCGTCAGGTCGACTGATCAGCGTAGCCCAAGGTGTTTGGCATGAAAACGCAGATGCGATTCGATAAAACTGGCGATGAAGTAGTAGCTGTGATCGTAACCTGGCTGATAGCGTATCTCAGCCGGAAAATTGGTCGACTCACACGCCGCAATCAACCGATCAGTTTTCAACTGCTCATCCAAAAAATTATCTGCTCGGCCCTGATCTACCAATACCGGCAGCGGCGTGGCGCAATTACGGATAAGTTCAACACTATCATAGGCTTTCCAGCTGGATTGGTCGCTGCCCAGATAACCGCTGAAGGCTTTCTGCCCCCAGGGGCATTCACTGGGATTCACTATGGGTGAAAAGGCGCTGACGGAGGTAAAGCGCCCTGCATTACGCAGCGCCAGCATCAATGCGCCGTGACCACCCATGGAGTGACCACTGATAGCACGCTGCTCTGTCAAGGGCATCAATCCTTCAAGCAGTTCCGGTAACTCCGTCAGAATATAATCATACATGCGGTAATGCGCAGCCCAGGGCGCCTCGGTAGCATTGACATAAAATCCGGCACCCAGGCCAAAATCATAGGCACCGGCTTCATCGTCAGGCACCCCTTCGCCCCGCGGACTGGTATCTGGCATGATCAGTGCCATGCCCAGTTCAGCGGCCACCCGCTGAGCACCGGCTTTGGTGGCAAAGTTCTGATCGGTACAGGTCAGCCCGGATAACCAGTAGAGTGCAGGTACCGGATGGCGTTCAGCCTGAGGGGGCAAAAACACGCTAAGCTGCATCGTACAGTTCAGTACCGCAGAGCGGTGTTGATACTGATTCTGCTGGCCGCCAAAACAGAGCACACTGCTGAGTAATTCCAGCGATTCATCAAGCCTGTCAGTCATATTTCATCCTGGGGTTGTTGAGTGAAGATAACCCAGCCAGAGGACTCCCTGGCTGGAGACGGCACCGGGATCAGTAATGCACCACACTGCGGATGGATTTGCCCGCATGCATCAGATCAAAGGCGTCGTTGATCTGTTCCAGGGGCATGGTGTGGGTGATAAAGGTATCCAGCTCATACTCACCCTGCATAAAGCGCTCCACATAACCTGGCAGTTCAGAGCGACCTTTTACACCACCGAAGGCACTGCCGCGCCATACCCGGCCCGTTACTAACTGGAAAGGACGCGTGGATATTTCCTGCCCGGCACCGGCCACACCAATAATAACCGACTCACCCCAGCCTTTATGGCAACACTCCAGGGCCGCACGCATAACGTTAACGTTACCGATACACTCAAAAGAATAATCAACACCGCCATCGGTCATGTCAACAATCACTTCCTGAATAGGCTTGTTATGCTGGGTCGGATTCACGCAATCAGTGGCGCCGAGTTTTTTGGCAATCTCAAACTTGTCTTCATTCAGGTCGATGGCAATGATACGACCGGCTTTGGCCATTACCGCACCGATAATCACGGCCAGACCGATACCACCCAGTCCGAACACAGCGACTGTATCACCTTTTTTGACCTTGGCAGTGTTAGTCACAGCGCCCATACCCGTGGTAACACCACAGCCCAGCAAGCAGACTTTTTCCAGCGGAGCGGCCTTGTCTATCTTAGCCAGAGACACCTCTGCTACTACAGTACGCTCGGCAAAGGTCGAAGTACCCATATAGTGGAAGATCGGCTTGCCATCTTTATAAAAACGCGTGGTACCATCCGGCATCAAACCCTTGCCCTGAGTAGCACGAACCGCCTGGCACAGATTGGTTTTCCCGGACAGACAGAATTTGCATTTTCCACATTCAGCCGTGTACAGCGGAATGACATGATCGCCGACTTCCACACTGGTGACACCTTCGCCTACCGCTTCAACAATACCAGCACCTTCATGCCCCAGGATAGCCGGAAAAATACCTTCAGGATCTTCGCCTGACAGGGTAAAGGCATCGGTATGACAAACCCCTGTGGCGACAATACGCACCAGTACCTCACCCTTTTGCGGTGGCATCAGATCCACTTCTTCAATACTCAGGGGCTGCCCTGGTCCCCAAGCGACCGCAGCACGCGTTTTAATCATGTCCATGTTGCCTCCAGTATTTCATTATCGTTATCGATTCCGCGACATTATAAATTTTCACAGCACAGTGATTGCAGCTTGAGTTGAAAATGACTCTTGCCATACTGAAACAATCACTCATTGACTAAAGCTTGCGGTAAGGTGAAGTCACTCCAATTTCGACCAACCGAATCAGCTCAGCTTCTATGGCATCCCAATCAAGCGGCTGCTGGGCAATAATCTCCACCCGGGAATCACGTCGGTAGCTGATATGATCATAGTCCATTTCAGCGCCCACACGATTCACAAACACCCAGGGAAGCCCCAGACGAAATGCCCCTTTAATCCGCTCAGCCCCATCTATTCCGGCAAGCAGAGCCTCGAGCTCATCAAACGGAAAAATATCATCCGGATGAAAAATCCAGCCACAACTGACCCGTCCCAGACCTTTGCTTATTTGACGCACAGGTCGGCAGGGTTCTGGCTGTGAGGGTTCTGATACCACCGCGGCATGAGGATGGTGGGGGTGATCCGCCGCATGCTGATGTGTCTCATGATGCGGGTGCGAAGCCGGAAAAACCGACTGAAACAGGCCATCGCGAACACAGTCCAACAAGACCATATCGAAAACCCCCTGACGGGTATGTAAATAATGTTGTTTAGGTGGGTAGAGCGACTCAATCAGACTGTCCATAGCGGTTAAATCCTGATCTGCTGCCAGATCAACTTTATTAGCAACCACCACATCGGCCATATTGATCTGATCCAGAAAAGTCTGATCCTGATTCAAGACCACGTCAGCCAGTTGGCGCGGATCTACCAGACAGATGACCGCTCGCAGATCCAGATGTTGCTTAAAGACAGGCTTTCTCAGTGTATCCAGAATACCCGCTGGATGTCCCATGCCGGTGGGCTCAATCAGTAAGCGATCAAAATGCTGAGTTTCCAGCAGTGTTTTCAGGCTGGCGTATAATTCACCACCAAGCTGACAGCAAACGCATCCGCCAGCCAACGGGGTCAATTGCAGATCATCCCGAGTCTCTATAGCCATTTGATCCACACCCACCTGACCAAACTCATTGACAATAATAGCCCAGTTCTCATCAGCGGGTTTTTGTGCAATCAGCGCTTTGATTGCTGTGGTTTTACCGCTACCCAGAAATCCAGTAATCAGGTGTGTTGCTATTTTAGATGCCATGACTGCGTTCTATTTCCTCAACCAAATAATCAATAAACATACGCACCTTGGAAGACAAATGCCGGTGTTGAGGATAAACCACCCAGATGGCCGAGTCCTTGAAGGCAAAGTCCTGCAGGACCGGCACTAATTCACCCCGCTCAAGGTACTCAGTAATGTAATAAGCCGGCAACTGAACCAGCCCCAAGCCTTTCAGCGCCGCATCCAACAGAGCGATACCGGAGTTAGCATGCAAGCGCCCTTGTACGCGCACTTCGCGTCGGGTTCCCTGATCCGAAAACATCCAGCGATCACGCGACCCAATCAAACACTGGTGCCGGGACAGATCCGCCAGCGTCGAAGGGATGCCTGTTTCGGCAAGGTACGCCGGTGATGCCACAACCATTTCTTCACGGGTCCAAAGGCGACGTGCGATTAACGAAGAGTCTTCCATGGGACCTATGCGGATGGCCAGGTCATAGCCCTCTTCGATCAGATCAACGCGGCGATTGGTCAAATGCAGGCGCACCTCCAAGTGCGGGTGCAACTGCATAAACGCATTGATCAAGGGAGCGATATAACGCTCACCAAAGGTATACCCGGCGGTTATTTTCAACACTCCGCGAGGACTGCCCTGCAAATCATTAATCGCCGATTCGGCCTCTCTGAAACCTGCAAAAAGGTGTTTACAATGCTCATAGTACAGCCGCCCGGCATCGGTCAGCCGAATCTTGCGCGTGGTACGATAAAGCAGCTGTGTACCTAACTGTTGCTCAAGCTTCACGACCAGTCGACTGATATGCGATGCCGATACATTCAACTGCCTTGCCGCCGCAGAAAAGGTGCCCAGCCTCACCACTTCTGTAAAAGCTTCGATTCTGTCCCAGTGATTCATTTTCTTCCCTATCAAGACGTTAAATCTTACACGATTTATTATTGCTGTATGGCAATAGTCATTTTATGTGTGAAGGATAAAAATAACATGCCTATTTACGACATTTGCATTACATTTAAGTTTGAACGTGCCCGAAAACGACACCGAGGTTCAGTGCATAGCACCCTATGCCAGCCATTATAAAAATAATATGCCAAACACCCGGATTACCTGTCCGGTGTGCAATGCTGACAATACAACCTGGAGTTATGTCAATGTCTTATACGCCTAAGGGTACAGCGCCGCTGTCCAAATCTGCTACGTCTGCAAAAAAACCAGTTAGCATCGGTTTTTTGTTGATGAATAATTTCACTCTGATATCACTCGCCTCAGCGATTGAGCCACTGCGCATGGCCAATCAATTATCCGGATCTGAGCTATACCAATGGTTCACCCTGACACCCGCTGGCCAGCAGGTGCAGGCCAGCGATGGGCTGACTGTCACACCCGACGCCGCCATGGAAGAAATACTGGCATTGGACATCATCATCGTCTGTGGCGGTTATGCGGCTCAGCATAGTGCCACACGCGAGCACTATAGCTGGTTACAACAACAGGTTCGTATGCACCGCAAGGTCGGCGCTATCTGCACCGGCAGTTGGGTTCTGGCCCAAGCAGGTTTGCTGGATAACTATGAGGCCAGCGTACATTGGGAGTGTATAGCGTCGATGAAAGAAGCTTTCCCCAAGGTTGAACTCTCCTCACGACTATTCAGTATCGACAGGGAGCGCATGACCTCTTCAGGAGGGACAGCCCCTCTGGACATGATGCTGAACCTGATTTCCCGCGAGCATGGCAAAGATCTGTCAGCAGGCATCTCGGATATGTTTATCTATGATCGTGTACGAAATGAGCAGGACCAGCAGCGCGTACCACTCAAGCACGTTTTGGGTTCCACACAGCCCAAGCTACTGGAAATCGTTGCGCTGATGGAGTCCAACCTGGAAGAGTTGCTGACTCTGGATGAACTGGCTAACTACGCCAGCCTGTCACGTCGCCAACTGGAGCGTCTGTTTCAGAAATATCTGAGCTGCTCACCATCACGATACTATTTGAAATTGCGTCTGGTTCGGGCAAGACAATTACTGAAGCAAAGTGGTCTGTCCATCATAGAGGTTGCCTCGGCGTGTGGATTTGCATCAACACCGCATTTCTCCAAATGTTATCGTGAATACTTTGGACTACCACCACGTGAAGAGCGTTTGGGTATGACTAATCACCGACCGCTCAACCCGGTACTGCATATGGCACAATTACCTGCCGAGCTCGCCGCTGGAGCGGCAGGTCAACCTCCGGTGCCTGAAACCAAGGTTTCAGCGGCCATCAAATCCCTGGCTCAGGCACGCAATGAACCTACCTTTGCCAGTATTTTGCTGCATTGACAGTATTTATATGACAGCCACTGCCCAACGCACACACCTCTGTTGCGTTGGGCAGTTTCAGACCATCAACACTCAATGGCATTAACCGCCAACCCTCCACGAGAGGTTTCCTTGTATTTATCCTGCATATCGCGGCCGGTATCCCGCATGGTACGGATCACCTTATCCAGTGAGATAAAGTGTTCACCATCCCGCGCAGTGCCATCTGAGCCGCGTTGATCGCTTTGATCGAAGCGATGGCATTGCGTTCGATACAGGCACTTGCACCAGGCCACCAACCGGGTCACAGGTTAAGCCAAGATTATGTTCCAGCCTATTTCAGCGGCATTTTCCACCTGTGCAGCACTACCGCCCAGTACTTCGCACAGGCCTGCTGCGGCCATGGCACAGGCCGACCCCACTTCTCCCTGGCAGCCCACTTCCGCACCGGAAATAGAGGCATTTTTCTTACACAGAATACCTACGGCACCGGCAGCAAGCAGAAAATTAACCAGATGCTTTTCAGACGCTGTCGGTTCAAATTGCATGTAATAGCAGAGTACCGCCGGAATAATACCCGCCGCCCCATTGGTTGGCGCCGTAACCATACGCCCGCCCGCCGCATTCTCCTCATTGACCGCCAAAGCATAAACATTGACCCAGTCCATGACCGAAAAATTACTGGCAATAACATTTTTGTTCTGCTCAACCGCTTTGAGGCGTTCATAGAAAGCGGGGGCACGGCGACGCACGTTCAATCCACCCGGTAATATGCCGCCCTGTTTCAGGCCACTTTCAACGCAAGCGTGCATCGCTTGCCAGATCGTCCAAAGGCCATCACGAATCTCTTGTTCACTGCGCCAGACTTTTTCATTTTCCAGCATCAGCTCACTGATCGACAGAGAATGTTGTTTACACAAGCGCAGCAATTCTTCAGCGGTATTGAAATCATAGGGCAGCGCAGAGGTATGCAGTACCAGTTTATCTTCAGCGGCCTGGGCTTCAGTGACCACAAACCCGCCACCTATGGAGTAATAGGTATTCTCATAGATAACCCCTGAATCCCCCAAAGCGGTTATCGACATCGCATTCGGATGGCCCGGTAACACTTCTTCAAGGAAGATCATGTCCCTGTCCCAATCGAACGCTACCGCTTGTTGCTGATTCAACTGCAACTGGCCACCAGCCAGCAGCGCCTCTATCCGCGGCGCGATAACTTGCGGATCGATCTGAGCAGGGCGCTCACCCATCAGCCCCATAATCACGGCGCGGTCTGTTGCATGCCCCTTACCCGTTGCCGATAGCGAACCATACAGGCGCACCTGAACCTGAGTTATTTGCTCCAGACACTGGCGTTTGATCAACTCATCAACAAAATCACAAGCGGCACTCATCGGCCCCACGGTATGGGAGCTGGATGGCCCAACACCAATTTTAAACAGATCAAACACACTGATGGACATGATTATTCTCGATTACCCTATTTATTGTTATAACGTTTAACTGGCAAAAACCACTGTTTTGCCCTTTTGCAGAAATACCCGACGCTCAATATGATAACTGACAGCCCGTGCCAGAGTTAAGCACTCAATATCACGGCCTTTTTCTATCAGATCTTCCGGATAGTGAGTGTGAGTTACCGGCTCTACGCCCTGCGCAATAATCGGACCTTCATCCAGATCATTATTGATATAATGTGCCGTCGCCCCAACCAGCTTAACACCTTTGTCATAGGCCTGATGATAAGGCCGGGCACCCTTGAAACCGGGCAACAATGAATGGTGTATATTGATCGCCTTGCCGGAGAGTTTTTCACACATTTCGGCTGACAATACCTGCATATAGCGCGCCAGCACCACCAGCTCCGCACCGGTCTCCTCTATAACCTGTAAAACTTGAGCCTCCTGCGCGGAGCGCGTTTCTGCACTGATTGGAAAATGGAAATATGGCAGGTTATGCACTGAGCCAAGGGTTCCAGATCGGGATGATTGGATACGATAGCACGTATATCAATGGACAACTGTCCAGTCCGGTAACGGTACAGCAAATCATTCAGACAATGATCTGACTTGGACACCATAATGACCACCGGCATGCGCGCATCCGGTGCTGTCAGTTCAAACTGCATATCAAACCCGGCCGCTCGTGGTGCAAAACGCTGCAAAAACCCCTCTGCATCAAAGCCGGACTGCTCTGGTCTGAACTCAACACGAATCACAAATCCCAGGCTTTCTTTATCATCAAAGGAGTTCAACTCGGTGATGTAGCAGTTCTCTTCACGCAGAAAACGTGTGACCACATCGACTGTGCCGATACGACTGGGGCATTGCGCTGTAAAAATCCAGCTTCCGTGTGTTCTGCTCATAACCTACCTCATCATCAAGGAGACCGGTGGTGCAGTTGTGCACCCCGGACACCCGCATTTATTATGTTATATTTCGGCGTCCAGGCCGAATTCCTGGCTGGCATCCACCAACCAGCGATAGCAGTAATCAGCAAAGCTTCGACGAATAACCAGTTCCCAAACATCCTCTGACGGGCGACGGATGACCGCCGTAGCTTTGGCAAAAGTTGTGGTGACCCCCTTGCCCACCGGAAAGTTGCGCGGGTGCACATCATAGCCAGTAGATTTATGCAGTACATCGCGAGCGGCAGGACCTGTCAGCGTCAACAATGTCTGCCCACCGCTAATATTAACCAGCGCAAAATGCCCGGAAAACGCGGCTCTGAGTGCCTGTTCGGTTTCATATTCGCTGCCACCTGGCAGCAGGATCAGCCACTCATCGGGTGCGATCCATTGAATACTGCTGCCCTTTTCCGCATTTTGGTGCAAGGCCAAAGGCTCAAGGGGTAATGTCATACCCAACACCTGTTGCACCGCTTCACACAACGCCGGGTCAGAGGCGTTACCCCGTAAAGTCAGATAACCAAGAAAGGCTTTTTCGCGCAGAATCACGCCAGGCGACTCACCGCCTTTTTTACCGCTCACATGGCTTAGCGGTGATTCAGCAACCACACCGGCACCGGCATATTGATCAAATACAGCTACGTTAGACATTCTGACGCTCTCCTTTCGGATCCAGGAAGACAGGGCTGACAATTTCGGCTTCATGTACCTTGCCATCCGCCATCGGCATATATACTTTCTCACCCATGCGTTCTGCACCACCGACTACTAATGCCAGTGCAAAACCATGTCCCAGCGTTGGACTGTAGTAACTGGAGGTCACATGGCCCATCATTTTCATTGGAATACTCTGGTTCGGATCCAGTACGATCTGGGCTCCTTCTTGCAATACCACAGCAGGATCAACGGGCTTCAGACCGACCATCTGTTTACGGTCCTTACGCCGTGTATCCGGGCGGGTGAGTGCACGCTTGCCGATCCAGGAAAACGGCTTGTCATAACCGACACACCACTGCATCCCCAGGTCTTCTGGCGTGACTGAGCCATCGGTATCCTGACCAACAATGATGAAGCCTTTTTCAGCACGCAACACATGCATGGTTTCGGTACCATAAGGCGTCAGGCCGTACTTGGCTTCATGCTCGAACAAGGCGTTCCAGACATGCATGGCATAGTTGGCCTGTACGTTGATCTCATAAGTCAGCTCACCGGTAAAGGAAATGCGATATACACGTGCAGGCACATCAGCCACCTGCCCTTCACGGCACTCCATAAATTTGAAGCTGTCTTTGGATAGATCGATATCGGTGATTTCCGAGAGCAGATCGCGGGCACGAGGACCGGTGATGGTCATGGTCGCCCAGTGATCGGTGACACTGTTGAAGTAGACTTCCAGTTCCGGCCACTCAGTCTGATGCCAAAGTTCCAGCCACTCCAGAATACCGGCAGCACCGCCTGTCGTTGTCGTCATAAGGAAGTGACTATCTCCCAGACAGGTGGTCACACCATCATCCATCACCATGCCATCATCTTTACACATCAATCCGTAACGACACTTGTTCAGCCCCAGCTGTGCCCACTTATTGGTGTAAACACGCGCCAGAAATTCACGCGCATCCTTACCTTGAATATCAATTTTACCCAGTGTGGATGCGTCCAGGATGCCAACTTTTTCACGCACTGCCAGGCATTCGCGCGCGACAGCCTCATGCATGGTTTCGTTGCCCACCGGGAAGTACCAGGGGCGCTTCCACTGACCGACGTCCTCAAATTTAGCACCACGCGCCAGATGCCAGGCATGCATGGCGGTGTAACGTTCCGGATCAAACAGATCACGGCAGTGACGTCCAGCAATAGCACCAAATGTGATGCCGGTGTAATTGGGACGAAACACCGTGGTACCGGTTTCAGGGATGGTCTGGCCCAACACGCGGGCCGCAATCGCCATACCGTTAATATTCCCCAGCTTGCCCTGATCAGTACCGAAGCCCAGAGCGGTATAGCGTTTGACATGCTCGATAGACTCAAAACCTTCGCGCGTAGCGATCTCAATACCCGCGGCTGTTACATCGTTCTGCAGATCAACAAATTGCTTCGGTGCACGCGTTGTTGGCTTCAGATGCGGCACCTGAAACAGTGCAACAGCTGTGCTTTCCAGCCGGCGGCTGGCTTTGGGTAATTTGATTTCGACCGGCTGATAGCCGCAAGCTGTCAGGGCTTGTGCGGCTGAATTCAGGCCAGACTTAAGCACCTCAGTCAGAGGGTAAACAGCATTGGCACCACCAGCCGGGATCATGCCTTTGACTAAGCCCGGAACAAAACCCAGTGCCTCATCATCCCACACAGGGCGCACACCGGTATGTGCCGACAAATGTACCACTGGGCTGAACCCTCCGGAGCTGGCAATCGTATCGCAAGGCAGATCTTCAGCCGCACCACTGAGCTTAAAAGCCTGCAGATCTACACGGGCTACACGTGCCGCTGTAACCCGTTTGCTGCCTTTACCTTCAAACACCGCACTACCAGTAATAATACGCAGGCCTTTTTGACGCGCCGCTTTAACAAGATCACCTTCAGGATTAGTACGGCAGTCCACCACGGCAACCACTTCACGTCCGGCGGCATGCCAATCCAGGGCCGCCTGATAGCCGCTATCATTGGCCGTAGTCACCACCAGCTTTTTACCCGGCACCACGCCATAACGACGAATATAGGTCGATACCGCACTGGCGAGCATATTACCGGGAACATCATTATTGGCATAAACGACAGGACGCTCATGCGCACCCGTCGCCAAAATCACCTGCCTGGCACGAATATGGTGCATACGGCTACGCACCTGATTTTTATCCGGTGCGCTATCGGCCAGATGTTCGGTACGACGCTCATGCAAAGTGACAAAGTTATGGTCGTGATAACCGTTAGCTGTGGTGCGTGGCAGCAAGAGTACATCGTCCATGCCTGACAACTCAGCCACGACTGATGCAACCCACTGTGTAGCTGGCTGACCATCCAGGGTATCTGCTGAATCCAATAAGGACCCACCCAGTGCTTCCTGCTCATCACACAAAATAACCCGTGCGCCACTGCGGGCTGCGGTCAATGCGGCGGACAAACCCGCCGGACCTGCACCAATCACCAGCAGATCACAGTGACGGTTATAGTGATCGTAGATATCCGGATCGTTTTCTTTAGGAGCACGCCCAAGACCCGCCGCTTTACGAATGAGTTTTTCGTAGGTCATCCACATGGAGGCCGGTGCCATAAAGGTTTTGTAGTAAAACCCCGGGCCCATCATCGGTCCACCCAGCTTTCCCATCAGCCCCATGGCATCATTATTGACGTTTGGCCAACCATTGGTGCTGCGTGCCGACAGGCTTCATAGAGCGCCTGCTGTGTCGCACGTACGTTAGGCACTTGCGCCGCTTCAGTAGAACCTAACTGCACCACCGCATTGGGCTCAGCCGCACCGGCCGCGACAATACCGCGTGGACGTGAATACTTGAAGCTGCGGTTAACAATATCGATACCGTTCGCCAGTAACGCTGATGCCAGCGTATCACCTTGGTAACCGGTATAACGTACACCGTTAAAACTGAAGTTCAGGGTCTTGCTGCGGTCAATCGATCCGCCTGTATCGAGACGATTTGGCTGACTCATTTTTCGCCTCCGGTTGACTGGCTCTGTGCGGTTACCTGGGGTTGTTCGCCCATTTTGTAGGTTTCCAGTATTTCGTAACTGACGGTATGACGGGTCACATTAAAAAACTTGCGACAGCCGGTAGCATGCACCCACATTTCGTGATGGATACCGCGTGGGTTATCCCGATAAAACAGATAATCACCCCAGGCCTCATCAGAGCAATTTTCTGGATCTTGCGGACGCAGGATATGCGCCTGACCTTTGGGATGAAATTCATTCTGTTCACGATGCTCCCCACAATAGGGACAGTAAATATGCAACATGGTATTCCCTCTGCTTAGTGGGCGACGCCGGCGGCGCCGTGCTCGTCGATAAGTTTACCGCTGACAAAGCGATCAATACTGAAAGGTGCCGCGATCGGATGGGCATAACCCTTCGCCAGCGTCCAGGCAAACACATTGCCGGAACCCGGCGTGGCTTTAAAGCCACCGGTTCCCCAGCCACAGTTGAAGAACAAGCCTTTCACCGGCGTGGCTGACAAGATAGGACAGGCATCCGGCAGGTATCGACGATGCCCCCCACTGACGGTTCATGCGTACCCGTGAGAAGATCGGGAACATCTCCACCATCGCCTGCAGGGTGTGCTCAATGGTCGGATAGCTACCGCGCTGACCATAACCATTGTAACCATCGATACCGGCACCAATAACAAGATCACCTTTATCTGACTGACTGCAATAACCGTGTACATGGTTGGACATGACCACCGTATCCAGAATCGGTTTGATAGGTTCAGACACCAACGCCTGCAAAGGGTGAGACTCCAGTGGCAGTTTGATGCCTGCCATACGTGACAGCACACCCGAATTACCGGCGGCAACACAACCCACCGTTTCCGCACCAATAAAGCCTCGATTGGTTTCTACCCCGACAATTTGGCCATCTTCAATGCGCATATCTACAACTTCAGTTTGCTGTATCAGATCCACACCCAAGGCATCAGCGGCACGGGCAAAGCCCCAGGCGACCGCATCATGACGGGCTACGCCAGCGCGCGGCTGCCAGGACGCACCCAGTACCGGATAACGCGTGGCTGTTGAGCAATCCAGAATCGGGCAGATTTCCTGCACCTGTTTGGCATCCAGCACTTCACCATCAATACCGTTAAGACGGTTGGCATTGACGCGGCGCTGAATATCGCGCATGTCCTGCAGGGTGTGCCCAAGATTGAGTACACCGCGTTGGGAAAACATCACGTTGTAGTTCAGATCCTGCGACAAGCCTTCCCAAAGCTTCATCGAATGCTCGTACAGCGCAGCCGCTTCATCCCAGAGGTAGTTGGAACGCACAATAGTGGTATTTCGTGCGGTATTACCGCCGCCCAGCCAGCCTTTTTCCACCACCGCCACATTAGTGATGCCATGCTCTTTGGCCAGGTAGTAAGCTGTAGCCAGACCGTGACCACCGCCACCGATAATAATCACATCATACTTTTTCTTGGGAGTCGGGTTGCGCCACATGCGCTGCCAGTTTTCATTGTGTGACAGAGCCTGTTTAGCCAGACCAAAACCTGAATAACGCTGCATTATAAATTCTCCTGTGCCTGACTAGGCGCGGGTTTCGGTATAAACCGGGAAACGGGCACAAAGTTCAGCAACTTTGTCACGTACACTGGCTTCGATTGCATCGGTTGATTGACCGGCACTCATCACATCCAGAATGTCACAAATCCAACCTGACAGAGTGCGGCATTCACTCACACCAAAGCCACGCGAAGTCACAGCAGGCGTTCCTATGCGCAACCCAGAGGTCACAAACGGACTTTGCGGGTCATTCGGCACCGAGTTTTTATTGACAGTGATATGCGCACGTCCCAGGGCGGCATCGGCTGCTTTTCCTGTCAGCCCCTGATTAATCAACGACAAGAGGAACAGATGATCTTTGGTGCCTCCGGAAATTACCTCATAGCCGCGTTCGATAAACACACCGGCCATTGCCTGGGCGTTACCCAATACATGCTGCTGGTAGGTAATAAACTCCGGCTCCATCGCTTCTTTGAAGGCAACGGCTTTAGCTGCAATAACATGCATCAACGGCCCACCCTGCTGACCTGGGAATACGGCTCCATTGAGTTTTTTATGCAGTGTCTCGTCATCACGCGCTGTCAGGATCAGACCACCGCGTGGTCCCCGCAGGGTTTTGTGTGTGGTGGTCGATACCACATCGGCAAAGGGTAAAGGACTGGGGTAGAGTCCGGCCGCAACCAAGCCAGCGATGTGTGCCATGTCTACAAACAATACCGCACCCACCTCATCCGCAATCTGACGGAAACGTGCCCAGTCCACGATCAATGAATAAGCCGAAAAACCGGCAATAATCATCTTCGGTTGATGCTCCCGTGCCAGACGTTCTACTTCAGCGTAATCGATCTCGCCGGTTTCCGGATTCAACCCGTACTGTACTGCCTTGTAATACTTGCCGGAGAAGTTAGGCGCAGCACCATGGGTCAGGTGTCCACCATGGGCCAGGCTCATCCCTAAAATAGTATCACCTGGACTGACCATCGCCATGAATACCGCGGCGTTAGCCTGAGCACCGGAATGTGGCTGCACGTTAGCGTAGCGGGCACCGAAAAGTTTACAGGCACGCTCAATAGCTAATGCTTCAACCTTGTCAACTGCTTCGCATCCGCCGTAATAACGCTTACCTGGATAGCCTTCAGCATACTTATTGGTCAACTGGCCACCCTGTGCTTCCATCACCCGGATACTGGTGTAATTTTCGGATGCAATCAGCTCAATATGTGCTTCCTGGCGCTGCTGTTCTTCATTGAGCATCTGTGCCAGATCAGCATCATACGCCTGGATCGAGTCGAGTCGGGAATAGCCATCACGGTTGATCATTGTGTTCTCCTGTAAGTTCATGGCGCTTATTCTTGTAAAACCGCCAACACCTGGCTTGAATGCCATTTGCAGCAGATGTTAGCCCTACACAGCTAACATCAGATGTGTACCTGCGTCAGTAGGTGATACATTTGCGACATGGATATCAATTTGCGACACAGCCTGCAGTTTAGCCTGACAAAACCTTACTGTCAGAAATCCACCACGACATTGCCTTTGGGTCGACTACAGCAAGACAGAATATAGCCATCTGCCACATCTTCATCAGTGATGCCTCCGTTGTGTTCCATCTCCACTTCACCTGACTTCAGTTCGACGCGACAGGTACCACAGATGCCCATACCACAGGCTTTAGGGATATGCAGACCCAATTTTGACGCGGCTGCATGTACAGTTTCACTTGGCAGGATACGCACACTCTTACCGGAGCTGGCAAACTCAACCTGCAACAGATCTGACTGCTGCACATCCTCAGCTGCTTGCTCAGCCTGTTCGACCAGTTCAAGTACTTCTTCTTCGATTTCAACCGGTGTCGCACCAAAGGACTCTTCATGGTAGTGCGCCATATTGAAGCCATTTTGCTGCAGGATGTTCTTCACCGCATTCATGTAGGCGTCGGACCACAGCAAAAAATTTCCCGCTCCAGATAATCCGGCGCGATCAGTTCCAGCATACGTTGATTAACATAGCCTCGCAGGCCATACCAGGACTCACCCAATTCATCGCTGCGTTCACACACGATATGCAGCTTGAACTCAGGAATACGCGAAAAAATATGCTCCATCTCGCGATGATAAATAATATCCTTTGGCGAGCGTGCACTATGAATGAAGTTAATATCGATGGTGGCATTGGTATCAAAATACCAGCGCACCATCGACATCAACGGGGTGATGCCGACACCGCCGGATAAAAACAGTGCTTTTTCGGCTGGATAGTCAATACAGTTGAAATTACCCACTGGCCCATGAACAGCCAGATCATCACCCTGCTTAAGATTATCATGCAGCCAGTTGGACACTACGCCACCCGGCATACGTTTGACGGTAATGGAGAAACTGTAAGGCACCGAAGGCGAGCTGGATATGGTATAGGAACGCATGATCGGCAAACCATCGATCTCCAACTCCAGGGTCACGAACTGCCCCGGTTTAAAGAAAAACAGCACCGGTTGCTCTGCCATAAAGCAGAAGGTTCGGACATCCCAGGTTTCCTGTATCACCTTGACACAACGCACCAGGTGTCGACCGTTAGACCAGGTCTGGGTGGTAATCGGGTTCATGAAGGTATCAGTCATGCGTTTCATCCATCAGCTGTTGATCAATTTATTGTCATTGGAGGCACTGTCTGCACATTGTCGACCTGCACAGATACGACCATTGTTCTGTCTGCGACATTCGCTAGTCTAATCCCCCCAGTTAATGCGTTTTTTTCACTCTGGAGGTCGCTTTGCAATCAGCCAGTGTCGTCAGTGAATAACTGCCTGATCCAGCTCTATTCCACACTTGCTTCACGGACATATCGGAAGCCCGGTAAAACTTTAAACCTGGACCCTAAAGCAGGACAAGCACAATGAACCTGAATACCTCACAGATGCTGGAAGACCCTTTGGCTAGCCTGCGCGAAACTGCCGCTGCCATGCTGATCAAACGCAAACCTAACTACTCGCTTGAGCAGCCTTTTTACAATGATGAACGCATCTACAGGCTCGATATTCAGGAAATCTTCGAGAAGGAGTGGATCTTTGCCGGTATGACCTGCGAAATACCCGCCAAAGGCAACTTCATCACCCTGAATATTGGCGACAATCCCATTGTCATTGTCCGTGGAGCTGAAGGTGCTGTGCATGCCTTTTTCAATGTCTGTCGTCACCGCGGATCACGCCTGTGTGTCACCGAAAAAGGCAAGGTGGCCAAACTGGTATGCCCATACCATAAATGGACCTATGAGCTGGATGGCCGCTTGCTATTTGTCGGCTCCGATATGAGTGCGCAGTTTGATATCACGGCTCACAACCTCAAGCCTGTTAATGTGAAAGTTGCGGGTGGTTATATTTTTGTCTGTTTAGCTGAACAACCTCCTGAATTCGAAGCCTTTACCGAAGAACTGAAACACTACCTTGAACCTTATGATACTGAAAACCTTAAGGTAGCGGTGCAGTCCGATATAGTGGAGGATGCCAACTGGAAGCTGGTTATCGAAAATAACCGTGAATGCTACCACTGCAATGGTTCACACCCTGAGCTGCTGAACTCGCTGCAACAGTTTGATGACACCGATGATCCGCTGGCAACACCGGAATACAAAGCACTGGTGGCACGCAAACAAAAAGACTGGGATGATATGGGTGTTCCCTATACATTGAAATATTTCGGCAAACGCAACCGCATGACACGTACCCCGCTGCTCGACGGTATACTATCCATGACCATGGATGGCAAACCCGCCTGTAAGAAACTTATGGGGCGTATTACCAGCCGGATATGGGTTCACTGCGTATTCTGCATCTGCCCAACTCCTGGAACCACTGGCTGGGTGACCACGCGATTGTGTTCCGCGTACTGCCACTGGGGCCACAAAAAACCCTGGTTACGACCAAATGGCTGGTACATAAGGATGCTGTAGAAGGTGTCGACTATGATCCAGAGAATATGCGCAAAGTCTGGGATGCTACCAACGATCAGGACCGTGTTCTGGCGGAAGAAAACCAGCGCGGCATCAATTCCATCGCCTACCAACCCGGCCCCTATTCGGAAACCTTCGAATTTGGCGTGATCGACTTCATCAACTGGTACAGCGATCGCATCATCGAAAACACCGGCCACACCTCCGTTTAGTACCCCAAAAAGGGTTAGTACCCTTTATTTTT
>NZ_JRLB01000048.1 GCF_000764495.1 Nitrincola sp. A-D6 | reverse complement strand
GTAGAGCGCCTGGTCGGCTCTGGCCAGAGCCATATCCGGCCGGGTATCATCCAGCGTCATTAATGTACAACCGATGCTCACCGTTAAATGAATGCTCTGATCTTCAAACAGAAACACCTTACCTGCCACCTGTTCTCTGAACCTGTTTGCAAAAACAGTTGCATCTTTCAAAGAGGTATCCGGCAACAACAGGGCGAACTCTTCTCCACCAATCCGTGCTGACAGGTCACTATTACGCTGTTGCTGCAGTAATACTCCAGCAAACTCTTTCAGAATCATATCACCGGCAGCATGACCATAGGTGTCATTAATGTGTTTGAAGTGATCCAAATCGATCATCAATACAGCAGTATCAGCAAAAGAGCGTTGATAACGAAAGAACTCTTTTTTCAACTGCATCTGAAAATAGCGACGATTATGCAACCCAGTCAGGTCATCCGTAGTTGTCAGCGCAATCAGCTGCTGCTCCAAAGCTTTTTGTTTAGTAATATCCTGAAATACCACCACGGCACCGACCTGCTCATTTTCCTCGAACACCGGGCTCACTTTCATGTGCACCGGGAAGGTGTGATCACGGCTGTGAACAAAATAATCTTCGCACTCCTGCACCTTACCCTGAGTTAAAGCCTGATGTACCGGGCAATCATCATGATGATACGCACTCCCATCCGGATGACGGTAATGAAACAACGCATGCTGATCTTTGCCAATCACATGGTTATACGCAAGACCCAGCATATCCAGGGCGGCCGGATTGATAAACGTACAAAAGCCATGCATATCACATCCATAGATGCCATCACCGGCTGATTCAAGCAGCATACGGTTATACTCGGTCAAGCGCTTGTTTTCACTTTCCGCCTTGACGCGCTGGGTAATATCAGAAAAAGCCACAACAGCACCACTGATTTGATCCTTGGCAAACAAGGGGTCACAGTCATTTCAACCGGAAAGCCACTGCCATCATAACGCAAAAACCAATCGCGCTGCTGACGCTGTCGACCATCCTCCAGGGTTTTAACAATCGGACAGTCTGTATGCGGGTAGAACTTGCCATCCGAAAAATGATGATGAAACAACCTGTGCTGATCCTGCCCCAGCACTTTTGATTCAGACACCTGCAACATTTTCAAGGCGGCAGCATTGATAAAGGTACAAAGGCCCTGGCGATCAACTCCATAAACGCCTTCACCCAGCCCCTGTAACAAGGTTCTGAAACGTACCCGCTCAATATGCGCTTTACCCCAGTGCCACAACAGAGCCAGGCTCAGCAACAGAATAACAATGGCAGCCAGCATGGTGGTCAGTATTAAGGGCTTCCAGCGTTCCCAGGCATCCATAAAGGTAAAATCAGGCGCTGTATCAAACGGGGGTAAACGCAAAGCACGTGCCAGAGCTTCGACCGACAAATAATCAGCAGGTACGGTAAAACCATAAATGCCGGCCTGCTGCGCGGCCGGGTGTTCCGGCTCCAGTGAAAAAAGTGCAGCCGCCACATGGCGCACAGAGCGATCATTCACATGCGGCAGAGCAAATACCGGCCATTCAGGGTAGAGACGCGTGGATACCTTGTGAGCAAAACCAGGATTGTGTTGTGGATTAATCAATTTAATAGCGTGTTCCTGCAACAGTCCCTCGCGCTGCATCTGCTCGATAATACCATCACGCACAAACGCCACATCCGCACGACCATCCAGAACAGCGAATACAGCTTCACGGTGTGTACCCAGCTCCAGCAGCTCCTGGATATGCTCAGGTAAGTGTATACCCAGCCGAAAAAGTTCATACGCCTGCGCCCGATAGCCACCCATATTCTGGCGACTCGGTATTGCCACCCGCTTACCTTTAATATCCTGCAATTTGTTGATATCTGCTCGGTCTGCTGCAGTCATAATAGCGCCACCTAATCGATAGGCTGGCTGTCCATGATGGGATTCAATCAGTGTCGCGATCACACCGGTAAGCGGATAGTTGGCACGCGCCACCAGGAAATGTGTTGGGTTGGTGGTTACAAGGTCGATCTCACCATCACGGATACGCCGGTTCAGCTCATCCTGTGGCAGCACATGCAATACAACCTCTTCTGCAGTTAACACACTATTCAAGTAGGCCACCAGCGGTGCATATTTCGCTTCGGTTTGCTCCTGACCTAAAAAAGAAAATACCCCAAAATTTAGTGGCATTTTAGATGACTGGACAGACTGGCTTTGATCTGAGAGCACAGAAGATGCAGATAGGAAAAATAGACAAAAAGCCAACAACCGCACTAAGTGGCGAAAGCAAAAAATGAGTAAGTACTGCATGGTATGATCCCTCAGGGTAATCCTGCGTCGTTTTCACCCTGAAATCGACAGAGTCAGCAGATCTCATTCCTATATTATGTACACAGTCTAGTATAGAAATTTCGCATGGACAAAATCCTATAGCTGATCTGCATCAGTCATTTATCACTCTGTTTTAAGCAGGGCCATGCATTCGGTTATTGGCAGAGGTCTGGCAAACAGGTAGCCCTGATAATGCAGGCAACCATAGGATAATAACAGATCACGCTGTTCGGCAGTTTCGACCCCTTCAGCAATAACCTCAATGGAAAGCGCTTTGCCCATCGTAATAATGGTTTGAATAATCACCGCATCATCCGGGTCTTCAACAATATCACGCACAAAAGACTGGTCTATCTTGATCTGATCCAGTGGCAGGCGTTTTAAATACTGTAGCGACGAATAGCCGGTACCAAAGTCATCCATGGAAAAGGACACACCTTGATCGCGAAGCAGTTTCATTTTCTGTATCGCTTGCTCTATATCTTCCAGTACCGCGGATTCCGTGAGTTCCAGTTTTAACCTGTCTGCCCGGGCACCCGTCTGGTGTAAAATCTGTAGCACCATGTCAACAAATGCAGGCTGCAGGAACTGTTTAGCACTGACATTGACCGCAAGCCGCAGATCACGTGTCAGCTCATCCTGTTGCCACTGCGCCAGTAATTCACAAGCGGTGACCAGAACCCACTCTCCCATAGGCACAATCAAGCCTGTCTCTTCAGCCAGCGGAATAAAGTCGGCCGGTGAGACCAGTCCGCGTTTAGTATGCTGCCATCGCAACAGGGCCTCTGCGCCAACTGGCCGGGCAGACTGATCATATTGCAGCTGATAAAATAAGCGCAATTCACGCCTCTCTATCGCTGAGCGCAATTCATTTTCAAGCTCAGCGCGCCGATTTATCTCTACCTGAATACTCGGATCATAGAAACATACCCTGTTACGTCCAGCATCCTTGGCCTGGTATTTAGCAACTTCAGCCTGATTGAGCAGGTCTTCGCTGCTCAGGGTTTTATCAGAAAACAGCTCAATACCGATACTAACGGTTAAATAATGGGAATGCCCTTCCACTTCATAGACTTTCGCCACTCTCGAACAAATATCCAGTGCAACCCGCTCGGCCTCAAGGGCAGCATCCGACTTCAGGCCTTGAGGGAGCTCCAGCAAAATAGCAAACTCATCACCGCCGACACGTGCCAGCATATCCCCTTCTTTGAGCAGCAGACGAATAGTATCAGCAAAACTGACTAGTAGTTGGTCACCCGCCTGATGCCCGCGTATATCATTGATGGTTTTAAAGCGATCTATATCCAGCCAAAGCAGTGCATGGTAATTACTCACCCGCGAACTGGCACCCGCTGAGTACTGTAACTGCTCCTGTAACAAACGCCGGTTAGGTAAGCCAGTCAGGGCATCGTAAAAAATCAGCCGGTGATTTTCCTGCTCAGCCTGAATGCGCCGTACCATATTGTCACGAAATCCCAGCAGGGCACTGGCAATACGGCCAAATTCGCCGCGGGAGGTGTTTTTTAAATGCTCAATGGCCGGTAAGCGCAATTCGGTTTCAGTTTCATAAGACAGTTTACTAAGAGCATCCGCAATATCACGTACATGGCTACTAATCCGATAGGCAATGGCAAACACCATCAGCAGAACCAGTATGGCGCCCAATAAACTAAAGATAAAAATCTGCACAAAAGCACCTTCATGCCTCGACCGCGCTTGCTTTTCACGCAGCATGGTCCGCTCTGTCAGTAACATGGAAATACGGCCGGTAAAAACCGAAAATTCATTAAAACTGTCCTGAGCCTGAGCAAAAAAGGTATCTGCGGTATCCGGGTCAATCGCTGCTATCTCAGTGGCCATAATAACCAGTCGGCGGTAGGCCGAAAAAGACTGCTGCAACCCCTGGACGGAGTTGTGATTGACCTCTCTAAGCAGGTTTGATCCAGCCAGACTATCCACCAGTTGCTCAATTACGGCCAGATCATTGACCAACTGGGAATGCTCACGATACAACTGAATATCAGTGAATTGATGCTTGCGTGCACCATCTAAAACAGCCACCACACGGCCATGCAGTTCAGAAATATCCCTTTTGAATATAGATTCGTGATGCAAGGTTTGTAGGTCTTCCTCCTGGACATCACTACTTTCAACATACTGTGATTTCAAACTATTCAGCGAAAACAACCCTATCAGCAGGGATAACACCAGCACCAGAAATGCCGGCAACATGAACATCAGCAATACTGTTTTGCCGGCTCTCATCAACCTACTCCTGTTCAGCCAAAAGCCTGGGCCAGTGATCCGGCTCTATACTGGCAATGTAGGTAAATTGCTTTTGAACCTCGTCTGCTTCGATGATTACCAGAGAACCCTCAACGGGAAAGTACTCCATCACTTCAACCATATTGGGACCATGAGCGACCAGCACACGATTATGACCAGGAGGCACGGCTGAAGATAACAAAAACTGGGTTCTGGCAATGATCGGCTGTTTTTCGGTGTCAGTCAGAGCCGCCACATACATCAGCTCATCGTCGACCTCATAGTTTGTCTGAGCGAACAACAGATCAGCGGTTTCTTTGGCCCGACATAACGGACTACTGTAGATTTCACCAATCGGAATGTCGGCCTGACGTATATACTCACCCACCTGCGCCATCAACGCACGTCCGGCATCAGTTAAAGGACGCTGGGTGGTGCAATCATTCAGGTCTATGGGTACACGATCAGGATAGGATGAATCGGTTGGACCGTGGCGAACAAACAGTACATAACCGCCTTTCTGAATCTGCTTCAGTTGTTCCGGCGTTGCCGGGCTCGGCACGAATTCATCCGCCGCAAAAGCAAACACACCCGAACATACAAACACTAGTGTTAATAACCATCTATGCATACCAGAATCCATCCATACTTTAAGGCCATTACAGAATAAACCTAAAGTTGCTTTAAAATCAAAGTATCTAGAGTAATTCTAATGTAGCGACCTGCGTATTATCCATTAGTCAGTTGTATCCAACATGATCAACCGAGTATGCTATGGCAGTGGCCGTACTAGCGGCTGCGATATCCTAAGGGGTGGCATGATCACATGCCTGAGATGCGCCTGGCGAACCCTTTGAACCTGATCCGGATGATGCCGGCGTAGGAATAGGAAACCACTCTGAGTGATCTTTCTTCGCGCGCGACCGGGTCTTCGATACTAACCGGAGACTGACATGAAACCCTTCTACCCTTCACTGCTATTCAGCACGGCCCTGATCAGCGCCACCTGGCTCCATGCCAGCGAAACCACCAATGTGACTCTGAATGAGATTGTAGTGACATCAGGCTTTCGCCCTGCAGCTCAGCAAGCCATTCCAGCCAGTATCACCGTAATTTCGGCACAAACGCTGGAACAGCAGGAAAGTCAGCACCTGGAAGATGCTCTGAGCCTGGCACCCAACGTCAACTCAGCTAAAGGCAGTTCCCGTGCACGCTTCTACCAGATCCGCGGTGTTGGTGAGCGCAGCCAGTTTGTCGGACATGTGAACCCCTCTGTCGGTGTGTTACTTGATGGTATCGACATGAGCAATATTGCCGGGGCGGCCAGCTTAATGGACATTCAACAGGTTGAAGTTCTGAGCGGCCCTCAGGGTACCCTGTATGGTAGCAACGCCCTGGCAGGGTTGATTAATATGCGTTCCAACGACCCAACCACACAACCTGAAGGCCGCCTGGAAGCCAGTATTGGCAACTACAACAGCCATTCCCTGACCGGCATTTACAGCACGCCACTGAATGATAAAGCCGGGCTGCGTCTGGCCATTCAGCAGAATACGAGTGACGGCTTCATGCGTAACGATTACCTGAACCGTAAAGACACCAACAATATTGATGAAACTTTCCTGCGGGCCAAGCTACGCCTGATTGTCACCGATGAGCTGCTGATCGACCTTACTGGTTTTTATGCCGATATCGACAATGGCTACGATGCTTTCAGTCTGGATAACAACCGACGCACCCTGTCAGATGAACCGGGGCGCGACCGCCAGATCAGCAAAGCCCTGGCACTGCACAGTGTCTGGACCGGTGCCGAAGCCTACCAACTGGAAACACGCTTGAGCCATTCAGCTACCGACAGTGACTATGGTTATGATGAGGATTGGGCTTTTGATGGTTTTCATGCTGATGGTTATAACGCGTATGACCAGTATCGTCGCGCTACAGACACATCCACCGCTGAGTTGCGCTGGGTTTCCATGCCTGGCGGAGAAATACTGAATAATTCTACACGCTGGACAACTGGCATCTATGCATTTCAGCAAGACCAGACACTGAACCGAACCTATACCTACTTAACTGACAAGCTGTTTAGTGATTACTCTACCCGACGCATTTCAGTTTATGGCGAACTGGAAACCGATCTGAACGACAGACTGATTCTGACCTCAGGCTTACGGACTGAAATCAACCGATCTCGTTATGATGACTCTATGGGTACAGTTTTTCGAAAACAGAGCATCTCTGGGGTGGTCGCTTGGCTATCGATTACCTGATGAATGCCAATACCACCCTCTATGCCAGCCTGTCACGCGGATACAAAGTTGGTGGTATTAACGGGGGATTTAGTGAAGCTGAACTTGCCGCCGATCTGCGTGAGTTCAACACCGAAACGCTTTGGAACTACGAGGTCGGTAGCAAAGGCAGCTATCTGAACGATCGGCTGCAAACACAAACAGCGCTGTTTTATCAGCAACGTGAGGATGCGCAGCTACGTGGCAGCTATCAACCGCTAATCAGGTTGGCTTTGTCGACTATCTGTACAATGCCAAGCGGGTGAATAACTACGGTGCCGAATTCCAGTTCAACTATGCACTGGATTCTGGCGTCAGTGTGTATGGCATGACAGGACTGTTGCAAACACAGGTCAAAGATCAGCGCGCTTCCATCCACCGTCGTGATGTCGCCCATGCGCCTCACTGGCAGTATCAGTTAGGCCTGGCCTATGATACCGGCAGCGGCTGGTTTAGTGGTGCCAGCCTGGAAGGTATGGACCGCTTCTATTTCTCCGACAGTCACGATGCCCGTTCCTGGGATTACACCCTGATGAATGCCCATATCGGCTACAAAACAGCCGACTGGTCGATTCGTTTATGGGGACGAAACCTGGGTAACAAGACCTATGCCGAGCGTGGATTTTTCTTTGGTAATGATCCCCGCATCGGTTATGACGATCGCCCCTATTATCAATTAGGTGCGCCACGTACCTTTGGTGTCACGGCCAGCCTGAATTTCTAAGCATCAGACTGCCCAGAGGTCTGTCGGTTTCGGCAGTCCCTCTGGGAACATTGCCCTTATTATTTCCCCATAAAACGCGCCAGCCCCGTAGAGAAGGTTTCCACAGCGCAGGTAGCAGGTCCAGAAACATGGCCGGTTCAATCAACTCCAACTCACTGAGCACAAAACCGCTCCTGGTCAACAGGCCATCAACTCTGGCATAGGCTGTTGCATTGGGAAGCTGCTGTAAAATATGCTGGACTGTGTTGATCGTGTCATCATCCGGCATAAACCGGCTAACGGCAGCAGCATACTGAGAGTTGGCTCGCCACTCGCCCTTGGCAGGCATGCGCTTCACTGCATGCGAGTAGGCTCCCCATAAAAAGCACAGGGACATTTCACCGACCTGCTGTATTTCCGGCATAAAAGGCTGCACTATCCATCCCTGATTAAAACTCTGCTCAGTCAACATGGGTGGCGTCAAGGCCTTCACAGAATAACGCTGTACGCCATTACCACTTTGACCACAAGCAGGCTTAATCACCACGTCATCCCAACCACCGTCAGATAAAACCGCCTTCAGTTCAGCCGGATCAGCCTTGTTAAGAAATCGGGTCGGGATAGTTTTAACACCCTGCTCAGCCAGGTCGAGCAAATAGCGTTTATTCATATTCCATTGGATGAGTTCAGGTGCATTGAGTACACCCACACCCTGTTCTACCGCCCCCTTCAGCCACTGCGCAAACGCCTCGGGAGACTCGCTATAGTCCCAGGCCGCCAAGGGCAATAGTACCTGGGTCTGCGCAAGACGCTGGTAATCCATCTCCTGCCAGGGCACGCACTCAGTCGCCAGGCCTCTCGCGGCAAGCGATTGGCAGACTAACTGCAGAGCCTTACCTGGCAAAGGCCAGCGTTTACAGGTGGTAAAGGTGATCACTATTCAGACCAGGTAATCTGCTGCATCAAACTGCCAAGGCGCGCAGAGTTCTGAAATGCACGGCGACCTAATTGCTCAGCCTGCTCAGTCACCTCATCCCGACTGGCGGCATCCACCTGCTCGCCTACCTGAATCACACCCACCATGTTCATCATCAGGTGAGGTGGGCAATAGTATACATACACCCCTTCCTGATCGAGCGTCACGGTAAAGGGTTCATCCAGCTCACTCTGCCATGACGAAGCCCCCGTCGGCACGCTATGAGACTTGACATTATGGCCGGTGTTTTCAGGCAAAAATGTCACGCTGTCGCCCGGATTGACCTGAATAAACCCCGGCTCAAACACCATACCACCATCGGTTCCGAAGTTAAGCATCTTCACCTGATGCTCTTCAGCATTGGCCTGTAAGCAGACCCCCAAAGCGATCAATAACACTCCGATCTTCATTTTCACACTAACGCTCCTTGATCAACATAGTGCGGACGCACCGGACGAATTACCGGCGCACCCGCTTTATCATGTAATAGTTCAACCTGAACATCGTACAAACGCCCTATGACCTCTGGGTCAAAGACCGCTTTAGGTGATCCGGATGCCTGAATCACGCCATCACCCAACAACAGCACTTCATCGGCAAACTGTGCGGCCAGACTCAAATCATGCAGTACGGCAATGGTAATCAGTTTTCTGTCGCGGGTTTCTCGAAAGACCTGGTTCAACAGCGACAGCTGATGGTGCATATCCAGCGCACTGACCGGTTCATCCAGTAACAGCACTTGCGGATCTCTGAGCAATACCTGGCAGAACAAAGCCAACTGACGTTGACCGCCACTGAGACTCTGAATATCACGATGTGCCAGATCAGCGATGCCCACGCGCTGCATAAACTTCAAGGCTTTATGCATCTGATCATCACTGATATGCATATGCAAAGCGTCCATCTGCCCAAGTAACACCACTTCTAATACGGTCAAGGCCGCATCCAGTTCTGTCCCCTGCGGCATATAGCCTATGGAGTTCCGCCAATGCCCCAGTCGCTTGGGCAACATTGGTTGGCCGCCTTGAAGAATACGGCCAGAGGCAATGCGAACCTCACCAAACAAGGCTTTCAGCAGTGATGATTTGCCTGTTCCATTGGGTCCCAGAATGGCATACAGCTTACCAGGATGAAATGTTGCACTGATCCCTCTAGCGGTGCATTGATCGCCTCGCATAATGGTCACATTTTCTATTTCAAGACACATCTGTTTACTTCCTGCTCAGCATAATCCAGAAAAAGAAAGGCACGCCGACCAACGCCGTCACTATGCCAACCGGAAACAAGGCACCGGGATAATTGTTTTGGAAAGCACCGAAGACACTGACAGGAATGCCGCCCCTGTAACCATCGCTAACGGCACAAAAAAACGCTGATCTTCACCGACCAGCAAGCGCGCAACATGCGGAGCCACCAGTCCGATAAAGCCAATCACCCCAACAAAGCTGATCGCCACGGAGGTCATCACCGCCACCAGAAACAGCACCTTAAGCCTTAACCTCTGGGTATTCACGCCCAGAGTAGCCGCACGGGTTTCTCCCAGTCGCAATGCCGTTAGTTTCCAGGCATCGCGAAGCAACAGCGTAATGCAAATGCTGGCAACCACCGATGTAATCAGCAGGTTTGTCCAGGTTGTTTTGCTCAGATTGCCAAACAGCCAGAACAGAATCTGCTGGCTGACTTCGGGTGCCGACAGATACTGCACCAACGACAACAAGGACTGAAACAAAAACAGCAAGGCAATACCGGCCAGTACCAGCATGGCTGAAGACACTCTGGACATGGATGCAAATAAAAACAGCACCGCTGATGCCAGCATGGTCATCAAAAAAGCGCCTATCGGTACGGCAAACATCAAGGGCAAACCAAAACTGCCAAAGGCAATCACCAATGAAGCCCCCAAGCCAGCAGCAGCGGCCAACCCTAAGGTGTAGGGGCTGGCCATGGGATTATTCAGCAGCGTCTGGATTTCCGCACCACCAACACCCAATGCTGCCCGACAACAAGCGCCATTAATGCCGTAGGCAGGCGCATGTCATACACGATCACCTGGGTCATGGCAGTGATCTGGTCTGAGCCTATCAACGCCATAAACACCGTTTTAGGTGACAGCATTGATGGACCAGTAGCAATATCCAGAATCAGGCTGATACCAGCGATTACACAGAAAATGGCAACAATACGCCAACGCCGTCGTTCCAGATGGCGTTGGGCGACAACTACATTATCCAGCGAAGTTTCCAGTTGCATTGAATTACCGTACCGCCTGGTCAGCGTGAACCATGAAGGTACCTTGCGGCACTACGGGAAGGTATTCGGCATGAAAATCCAGATAGGTCTGTAACGGATCAAGATCAGCAAACAGCTCAGGATAAAAAACCTTGGCAAAATACTGAACCATCGCACTGTCGGCTATGGTTCTGGAAGCGCCCTGATAGACACCAAAAAGCTGCCCGTTCTTGATCGCATCCAGTTCACTCCAGCCAGAGCGCTGACTAAAGCCCTGCAGACGACGCTCAGCTTCTGATTGCTCTATGCCAACACCCAGCACCATGGCTTCCTGATTTTTAGTTAACTCGGTTTCCCGTCCAGAGATAATAATCACCTCAGGGTTAGAGACCAGCACCTGTTCCGGATTCATCGGGCCCCACCATTCAACAAAGGGTGCGGCAATATTGTCACCGCCGGCCAGATTGATAACGGAGCCCCACATATTCTTGCCATAGGTAAAGCTGTATTCAGCGGGGCCCTTGTTGCCAAACTCAACATAGACTCTGGGTTTAGCCTTATCTGAGGCGGCAATACGCTGAGCAACCACTTCAACATTGGCCTGATATTGATCCGCAATTTGCTGTGCACGCGCTTCCTGTCCAGTGATCTGGCCCAAAATCAACGTACTTTGCAAATGGCGCTCGAGTGTCTGGGCATTATAATCAACCACAACAACCGGAATACCAGCGGCCTCTATACGGTCTACATCAGGCCCCAGCGCCTTGAATTGCCAATCAGCCAAAACAGCCAGGTCAGGATTCAGCGACAGCAGTTTTTCCAGTGAAAAAGTCCCGGCTTCGACTTCGCCGACATCCGCAATATCATTCAATTGGGGAAGCTGACTGCTGTATAACTCCCAACTGGCGGGCGTCCAGACGGTCCAGACATCTTTAGAAAAACCAACCACCTTGTCAAAGGCCTCTACACCACCGATCGCCATATAGTCGGTGTAGTAAAAGCCCAGAAAAACCCGCTCCAGCGGCATCTGCACCGTGACTTCGCGCCCCAGAATATCCTTAATTACCTTTGTTTCGGCATGGGATGACAGGGAAACCAGCACCAGACTTAAGCCACACACGCAAGATAAATACTACGCTTGAAACTACGTACTATCTTATGACACATCATCAACTCCATAGACAAAGAAATAAAGGCGCATTATTAATAATAATGATTATTATTGTCAATAATTAAGCTTATATATCTATGGGTTATTTTTAGTCACGCTTTATGATAGATCGCTGCACCCGTGGCTTTAAACTCGGCTGACTTCTCCTGCATGCCTTCCTGTGCCTGATTCTGCATCGCCGCAATCTGGGCCGCATCCAGATCCCGCACTTCCTGAGAGATTTTCATCGAACAGAATTTTGGGCCGCACATGGAACAGAAATGCGCCACCTTGGCGGAGTCTTTCGGCAGGGTTTCATCATGGAAAGCACGTGCTGTATCCGGGTCCAGACCTATATTAAACTGATCTTCCCAGCGGAACTCGAAGCGTGCCTTGGACATGGCATTGTCGCGAATCTGTGCACCGGGATGACCCTTAGCCAGATCGGCGGCATGGGCGGCAATTTTGTAGGTGATAATGCCGGTTTTAACATCATCCTTGTTCGGCAAGCCCAGATGCTCTTTGGGGTCACGTAGCAGAGCATGGCACAGCCATACCAGCCAATCATCGCTGCACCGATACCGGAGGTGATATGGTCGTATCCCGGTGCAATATCGGTAGTCAGTGGCCCAAGCGTATAAAAAGGCGCTTCATCACAGACTTCAATCTGCTTGTCCATATTCTCTTTGATCATGTGCATCGGCACATGTCCCGGGCCTTCAATCATTACCTGTACATCATGCTTCCAGGCTATTTTCGTTAGCTCACCCAGGGTTTCCAGTTCGGCAAACTGCGCTTCATCATTGGCATCATACACAGAGCCAGGACGTAAGCCATCGCCCAGAGAGAAGCCCACATCATAGGCTTTGCAGATCTCACAGATATCTTCAAAATGGGTGTAGAGGAAGTTTTCCTGATGATGTGCCAGACACCACTTCGCCAGGATAGAGCCGCCGCGGGAAACGATCCCAGTCATACGCTTAGCCGTCATGGGGACATAACGCAGCAGCACACCGGCATGTATGGTGAAATAATCTACGCCCTGCTCGGCCTGCTCTATCAGGGTATCGCGGAATACCTCCCAGTTGAGGTCTTCGGCCACGCCATTCACCTTCTCCAGCGCCTGATAGATGGGTACGGTGCCGATAGGAACTGGCGAGTTACGCAGGATCCACTCGCGGGTCTCATGAATGTTCTTGCCGGTGGACAGATCCATGATGGTATCTGCACCCCAGCGGGTTCCCCAGGTCATTTTTTCCACTTCATCTTCGATGGAAGAGGTTAATGCCGAGTTACCGATATTGCCGTTGATCTTGACCAGAAAATTCCGGCCAATGATCATCGGTTCCAGTTCCGGGTGGTTAATATTGCAGGGAATAATGGCACGGCCAGCCGCCACTTCAGCACGGACAAACTCGGGGGTAATCTCATCCGGTAGTTTGGCACCAAAGGCCTGCCCCGGATGCTGCTGTGCCAACAGCGGGTTATCCGCATGCTGCTTAGTCAAACGCATGTTCTCGCGGATGGCGATAAATTCCATTTCCGGAGTAATAATGCCCTGACGCGCATAATGCAATTGGGTCACATTCTGCCCGGGTTTAGCGCGACGCGGTTTACGTTGCAGATCAAAACGCAGCTCATCCAGGCGCAGATCGGCGGCTCGAGCGCGCCCATACTCAGATGACAAACCCGTCAGCAGTTCCGTATCACCGCGCTCCTCTATCCATTGCTCACGCAAAGCTGGTAGCCCTTTACGCACATCAATACTGGCGTCGGGGTCGGTATAGAGGCCTGACGTGTCATACACATACAGTGGCGCATTGGCTTCTGGCACAGATGCCGTCGGCGTATCTGCCAGGCTGATTTCACGCATCGGCACACGGATATCCGGGCGACTGCCCTCCAGGTAGACTTTGCGTGAATTAGGGAAGGGTTGCACAGATTGCGCATCAACCTGCGCCGTCTGACTTAAATGGGTGTTGTGTTGATTCATCGTCTTGGTCCTTTAATTGTAGTGTGGCAAGTAAATCCGGATTAACGCCACAACTGGTAAAAATGCTGTACCGGCCCCTGCCCCTGGCCGACACTTAATTGGTTGGCAGCAGCAATGGCACCACTGAGCCAGGATTTGGCTTTTTCGACAGCCTCAGGCAGGGTGTTGCCTCGGGCCAGCAGCGCGGCAATGGCGGATGCCATAGAACAACCGGTGCCGTGGGTATTCAATGTAGCTATACGCGGTGCCTGAAAGTGATGTACCTCACCCGCCACAGCCAACAGGTCATGACAGATCTGGCTATTTTCCAGATGGCCACCTTTTAACAGCACCGCACCAGCACCCAGCGCTATCAGCGCATCCATCATGGCGTACATGGATTCAATGCAATCCGGCTCTGGCAGCCCGGTTAACACCGCCGCTTCCGGCAGGTTGGGTGTGATTAATGTTGCTTGTGGAATCAGCTCGGTACACAGCACTTCAACCGCTGCATTGGCCAGTAAACGATCACCGCTTTTGGCAATCATGACCGGATCCAATACCAACCATTTCGGCTTAACCTGCCTGAGCTGCGTCGCCACACAGCGCACAGTCTCGGCATCACCCAGCATGCCAATTTTGACGGCATCAATGTCGATATCATCAAACACCGCCTGCATCTGCGCGGTAATAAACGCAGGTGGTACCGGGTAGACGTCACGCACATCGCAGGTGTTCTGAGCGGTCAGCGCGCAGATTACTGAGGCACCGTAAACACCCATGGCACTGAAGGTCTTAAGATCAGCCTGAATACCGGCCCCACCGCCGCTGTCGGAACCGGCAATTGTCAGCACATTGGCAATTCTAGTGCTCATCAGCTGGATCCTCTGGACTACTCTCTAGTCGGCAATCGGGTCGGTCTTCGGGTTGATGAGTGTTCACCAACGCCAGCCAATCCTGCACTCGACCTTCCGGATTGGTTGCTGCCGTTATGTCGCTGACCACAGCTATCAGGTCAGCCCCCGCTGTAAACACACCTGGGGCACGTTCCAGACTGATACCCCCTATGGCGCAAAGCGGCGTCGTACCGATACGCTGCTTCCACTCTGAAACACGTTCCAGACCCTGTGGGTCCCAAGGCATCTGTTTGGTTTGCGTCGGGTATACCGGCCCCAGCGCCAGATAATCCGGCTGATACTGCAGAGCCGTATCCAGCTCAGCATGGCTATGAGTACTAATCCCCAGACGCATACCGGCCTTGCGAATAGCGCTAACATCGGCCTGCTCTATATCTTCCTGGCCCAAGTGCAGCCAGTCGGCCCCTCTTCCAGCGCCAGCTGCCAGTGATCATTGATCACCAGCGCGGTGCCATACTGTCGCGCCAGCTGTAAACTGCGGCGAATTTCGGCACGCAAAAACTGTTGATCTGTATGTTTGATGCGCAGCTGCGCCAGCTTGATGCCCAGTGGCAGCAAGCGCTGCAACCAATCAGATGAATCGAAAATCGGATAAAAACGCTGGGCTGAATTCATAACCAGGCCTTACCTATTACCGGGGTTGAAGGAGATGCCATATCACGAGGCTCCATGGGGCCAGCGTTAAAGCCTGCTGCCCCGCTTCAACGGCAAGCGCAAAGGCTTTGGCCATAGCCACAGGATCACCCGCTTTCGCCACCGCGGTGTTCAGCAGCACAGCGTCATACCCCAGTTCCATCGCCCGAGCCGCATGTGAGGGCAAACCCAGACCCGCGTCGACAACTAAAGGAATGTCTGGAAAATAGTTACGCAGAGTACGCAGGCCATACTCATTGTTCAGCCCCAGGCCGGAGCCGATGGGTGAACCCCAGGGCATCAACACCCGGCAACCGGCTTCGACCAGCCGATCAGCCAGCACCAGATCATCAGTGGTGTAGGGAAAAACTTCAAAGCCATCCTCGGCCAGAATCCGTGCCGCTTCCACCAGCCGAAAGGATCGGGTTGAAGGGTATCGGCATGACCGATCACTTCCAGCTTTATCCAGGGAGTATCGAACAGCTCCCGCGCCATATGCGCCGTGGTTACGGCTTCCTTAACCGAGTAGCAGCCAGCGGTATTGGGTAACAGCTTCACATTAAGATCTTTGATCAACTCACGGAACGCCTGCCCTTCAGCACTTTCACGGCGTAAAGACACAGTTGCCACGCCCGCGCCGGATACGGCAAAGGCGTCTGCCATAATCGCAGGTGATGGGTAAAGCGCGGTGCCCAGCATCAGTCCACTGGATAGTTCAGTACCATAAAATGACTTCACCCTAACCTCCCTGCATCGGTGCAACAACTTCAACCCGATCACCGTCCTGCAAGGTGGTACTGGCACGCAGGGAACGCGGCACGAAGTCACCGTTCAGTGCAGTGGCCACAGCGTTTTCATCCACCTGACACTCAAGCAGAAGTTCAGACAGGTAGCGGGTTTGGGTTTCGCGGGTTTCGCCGTTATAGAGAAGATTCATAAAAGGCCTCCGGCTGTTTATTCAGCAACAACAGGTCAGCGGTCAACCGCGCTAAAGCCGGTGACAGCAGATAGCCGTGGCGATACAGCCCATTGATATAAATGACATCATTGATACGGCGAATACGCGGCAGGTTATCGGCAAAGGCCGGGCGCACATCCACGCCGGTTTCAATGATTTCCGCCTCCGCAAAGGCCGGATGCAGGGCATAGGCTGCTGACAGCAATTCCAACACAGAACGAACCGTGAGACGCTGACCTTCAGCCGTTTCCAGCATGGTCGCGCCGAGCATATAAATGCCCTCTCCACGCGGCACGATATACAGCGGCATACGCGGATGAATAAAGCGCACCGGACGTTGAATGTTCAAACCAGGGCAGTGCAGCACCAGCATTTCGCCCTTAACCCCACGCATATCCGGCAACTGATCCTGTGCAGCCATACCGCGACAGTCAACAATCACGCTGCCTGCCTCCGGCTCACCGGCTTCAATCGGCACCCCGGCATCGGTGAGATTCTGTGCCAGTTTCAGCAGCGCTTCACGCGGATCAAGATGGGCTTCACCACTAAAGTGCAATGCCTGGCGTATATGCCACCCAGATCAGGCTCCAGCTCGGCTACCTCGGCCTCATTCAGTAAGGCAAAGTCACGGGTACGATTACCAAAGCGTACTAACTCGTTACGATCACGTGTGGTGCTCAACACCAGCGATCCCTTGCGCGCCACCACACCTGTGTGCTCACTCCACCAGTCAATCGCCTCAGCACCAAACCTGATCACCGGCTCTTCAGCGCTTTCACGTTCACAGAAAGGAGCCAGCATCCCCCGGCCCACCAAGAGCAAGCATGTGGGCCGGGTTGTGGCTGTTTATCAAACACGCGAATAGACGCGCCGCGTGACAACAGCTCATTAGCGACACAAAGACCGGCGACACCCGCACCGAGTATGGAAATTACCGACATGACCACCCCCGAGTAACAGGGTGTAACGAACATAAATGCAGATCAGATTTAGAACACATCACTCAAACGCTCCAGGTAAAACGGGCGTACGAGCGAGTGGAATAGGGGAATACAACAGCAGACTACCCGTTCCCTTCGCCGGTATTACCCGTATCAGGTTCGATGGGTTAGTGTTATCAACACTTCTCAGCCTTTGCGGGCACCCCAACGGATAAGACAAATACTAGATGTTTTGCCAATGTAAGTAAAGTTGAAGATTTAGAGTTGACTTACTTAATATGTTAAGTAAA
>NZ_JRLB01000047.1 GCF_000764495.1 Nitrincola sp. A-D6 | reverse complement strand
CAATCTGATTCCGTTAATCAAACAGATTGTCAAACAGGGCTTCGGCATTTCCACACTACTACAGATGGTCATTCGCGACGAACCTGCACTGGTTGCGCGGCCTTTTTCTCAGCCGGTATTGCTGGACCTGTCCCTGGCATGGCGCAAAAGTGGACACCTGTCCCGCGCCAATCAAACCTTTATTGAATTTCTGGCCGATCAGATTCGCGACTGACCTGGCTTGAATCAATTGGGCTGATCAGGTGCAGGACTCAACTGGACTCTGCTGCCAACGTGTCAACCAATCCTGAACAGGTGCGGGGCGACCATAGAAATACCCCTGAAACAGAATCGCCTCACTTCTGGCTTTAAGAAACTCAGCTTGCTCATGTGTTTCTACGCCCTCTGCAACTACCTGTAGCTGCATTTTGTCAGCTACAGCCAGAATGGCTTCGATTAATGCGGCGTCATCAGGGTCTTGGGGGCATCCTGCACAAAACTGCGGTCAATTTTGATTTCACTGACCGGCAAGCGTTTCAAATAAGCCAGCGACGAGTAGCCAGTACCAAAATCATCTATAGAGAAACGTAAACCCAGCGTACGCAGCTCTTTCATTTTGGCGGACACATCATCAATATTATTAAGGAATAACCCTTCCGTCACCTCCAGCATCAATTGTGCCGGATTCACGTTCTGTTGTTGTAACACGGCCTTCATCCAAGGTACAAAGGACTGGTTACAGAAGTGCCGGGGGCTGATATTGACAGCCAGGTGCAGCGTGATGCCCATAACCTTCGCCTGATGTATCAAGCTGCAGGCCTGATCCATAACCCAGATATCCAAATCGACGATCAGGTTGGATGACTCTGCAATAGGTATAAAGTCAGCAGGAGAGATCATCCCCAATTCAGGATGTTCCCAGCGTAGTAACAATTCAGCGGCGCGTTTATCTCCCTGAGTATCAAATTGCGGTTGCATAAACAAACGCAGCTGATTCTGTTCCAGTGCACGGTTCAGATCACGCTCCAGGCGGAAACGGTATCCGGCTGCCTCACTCATCGGGGACTCAAAAAAGGTCAGTTGACCACCCCCTTCCAGGCGCGAGTGAGTCAGCGCCATACTGGCGCGTTGAAATACCAGTTCAGCGGTAAGCAGACCATCCTCTTCAGGAAAGCGAGTTACTCCTGAACTGATGGATACACTGATTGGCTCATCATCAATCAGAAAGGGAACTTCAAAGGTCTGTTTGCAATGCTCGGCTAAGGTTACTTCGAGAGCGGTAACAGGCATCTCAGCTAAGCGCTCAGACTGCACCAGAATGGCAAATTCATCACCTGCGACTCTGGCGACATCCACGCGTACTCCAAAAAACTCACACTGACTGATGCGCTGCCCTACCGCTATTAGCAGCGCATCACCAAAACGACTGCCGCGGGCATTATTAATAGTTTTAAAACGGTCGATATTCAGCAGAATCAACAGTACGGAATGAGGCTGTTCAGCCCGGTCCTGCAATACGTCCTGTAACTGTTCCTGTAACCATGCACGGTTAGGGATTTTAGTCAGCGCATCATTATAAGCCAGTGATTCGATATGCTGCTCATACTCAACTTTATCCGTCACATCCTGGACAGTTCCCAGCAAACGTACCATGTCTCCACGGGAATTGCGGATAACATGCAGTTTTTCATGCAGCCAGCGTACATCACTACCCAAGCGCACCCGGTAATCCAGTTCGTAATCCTGACCAGCTAAAGCCCGATCCCAGCTCTGCTGAGTATGCTCAACATCTTCCGCAACAACCTGCGCCATAAAATCGTCAATGCGTATTGGTTGATCGGCTAAAAGGCCAAACATCAGGCGCATCTGTTCTGTACAGTTAAACTGTTCAGTTTCAGGGTCATACTCCCAACTGCCAATACTGGCAACATGCTGGGCATGATTCAGCAGCAACTCATTCTCACGCAACTGCGCTGTAACCTGTTGGTTGAGTTGCTGAGATGCCGCCAAGCGCCGGTTTTTATGTCGAAGAATCAGAACACTGGCTATAAGAAAAGCGGCCGCTCCGACTAACAGCAGTAACCAGTAGAGTTGCCATTGTACCCAGATTTCCCGTGGCGTGAGGGTTGATAGCTGATCAAATGGTGGCAAGCGCAGGTCACGCAGCAGTCGGTCTATCTCACGGTAGTCTCCCGGAATGGTAAAACCAGCAATACCGAGCTGTTGAGCCACCTCACCGTTCGCGGGTAGACTGAGCAAGCCAGCCGTCACTTGTCGTACAACATCCGGCGATGTATGCGGCAAAGCCGCAAATGGCCACTCTGGATACAAGCTTGTGGAGGTCATTAATGGATAGCCCGGTTGTCGTTGAGCCCCAATCAGTTTATAGCTACCCGCTGCCAGCAGGCCTTCAGCCTGAAACTGTTCCAGTACACCGGCACGCATAAAACCGGCATCAGCTTCACGTGACAACACAGCATCAATAACGGACTGCAGCGGCAAACCGGTTTCCAGCAGTTCGATATCGTCGCCTGGGCTGATGCCTTGGCGTTTCAACTCAACCGCCTGCATCTGGAAAGCGGCTAAGGATTGACGCGAGATGGCCGCAATACGTTGACCTTTCAGATCGGCCAGATGACGTAAATCAGATCGGTCTGCGCGGCTGAAAATGACACCCGCAAACTGACTGACACTCTCACCAAGCTCATTATTCAGCAAGGTAGCCAGCGGCGATGACAAGCCGTAACGATAAGAGTAGAGCACATAAAGTGATGGATTGGTGAAGATAAAGTCGAGGTCACCCTGATCCATTGCAGCATCCAGAGCTGGCAGATCCAGCACAACCAGCTCAAACGACGGTGCGGCTGACGGCTGCTGATTAAGGTAATCTATCAGAGGCTGCCAGCGACGCAGCGTTATTTCCCGATCATACACCATAGGCATACCAATCCGATAAACTTGCTTGGTCGGCTCTACTGACAGTTCACTGACCTGAGCCTGCAGTTGACCTCCGAGCAAAGCAAGGGTGGCCAGGCTTATGAGCATTATCCATTTCTGCACTAGGCATCTATGCCACATTGTTTTTCCACCATAGAGTTACGTCCTTTGGCTTTAGCCTCATAAAGCGCAGCATCAGCCAAGCCTATCAAAATATCAGCCGCAGGCATATTTTCACCATCACAGCCGGTAATACCGATACTCAAGGTCAGGTGATCCGCTACCGAACTACCTTTATGCTCAATCTTCAGCGCACTCATAGCCGACAACAACTCGGATGCCAGTATGCGTGCCGCGGTAATATCTGTTTCCGGCAGAATACAGACAAACTCTTCACCCCCATAACGTGCCACAAAATCCTGGCTGCGGCTAACCACTCGACGGAGTAGTTCAGCCACCTGGCGCAAACACTCATCACCAGCCTGATGCCCATATAAGTCGTTATAGTTTTTGAAGAAATCCACGTCAATCATTAACACACACAAAGGCAGTTTACGCTCACGACACAAACTCACCAAGCGTTCCAATTGGTGATCAAACCCGCGTCGATTGCTGATACCTGTAAGACCATCCGTGCGTGACAGCGCCTCCACCCGATTGCTTTGTTCGTTGGCCTGAAGGGCATAGAAATTAAACGCCTTAGCCAGCTCGGTGATTTCATCACGGCCACCGATGTAGATCTGCTCCGGTGAACTGTCGTCAACCTTTGTCATCACCATTGTTTTCAGACGCTGCAAGCGGTTGATCACCTGAATTTTGATACACCAGATGATGACCACCAGAAACCCCAGCGCCAGTAATGACAACACACCGATCCAGTATGTCTGACGGTTAAGCTTTTCAGACATATCACCAACTTCCTGGATGAGTTGGGATTGCTTCTTCAGGGTTATATGTTCCGCTTCAAATCCGAAGTCCTGCACCATGGAACGAATAAATCGAGTCCGCCCGGTTACCCGCCCGTCAATACGCAACTGTTCTGAACGCAGCTTGATTAAACCGGTTTCATCGAGTAACAGTAAAGACAAGCTGTCTTGCAGTGTCATCGCATTAGTACGCAGGCTAGCGTCCAGTGTATTCAAAAGCGCCTGCTGTTTACTCAGATCATTACGGATCAACTCGGTTAATTGGCGCAGTTCATTGAGCCGATCAACACTTTGCACCTGCCCCACACGAACAATAATACCGGAAAAATTCAGCGCCCATTGCGGCAGCGCCTGTGAGTCACGTGCCACGACTGCAACCTGGTCATAAAAACGGTAAATTTCCTGCAACAGATGGCTTATGGCCTGCTGATAGTAAAGGTGTTGTTCAATCAATTCATTTAGATACCTGAGTTCTCGCTGGATAGCGTCAAATTTAAGCGCTAACTGATGACTCTGCTGCTCACTGAGCAATTGTTGTATATCCCTGCTCTTCTGCTCTATATCACGATAGGCTAAACGACGCATGGCCTGACTTTCGGCTCGCGTTAGCTGTTCAGTCAGGTAGGGTAGTTCTTTGACCTGAGCAGCCAGCATGGCAGCCTGACGTATCTCAGGTAAGGACGTGGATACAATACCGGTTAGTACATTTTCGAAAGTCGCTGATCGGTAATAAGCAATGCCCGCCATCAGCAGAAACAGCAACAAAAAACTAAGCAATGCGGCTGTCAACCGAGTGGCGATGCTGTGTCTAAGTTGTAAAATAGGCAAACTCATAGCTAGCGAATATCCACCAGGCGGCCCTCCACAACTGGGGCCAATCCGTTGGTACTGTGTACATAATCCATCAGAATATCAGACACCAGACGTGTCATCTGACCACTGTAACGTATCGATGGCTGACCAATGAACATATCAAATCCATCACCACCAGTAGCCAAAAACTGGCGTGTTGCCAGACGGTATTGCTGGTTTACACCCAGTGGTTGCCCACCAATCTGTACCTGTAGCACACGCTGGCCGACCGGACGACTGGTGTCATAAGTTACTTGCATACCAGACACATGCGGAAAACGGCCTTTGATTTCCTCGATCTGACTCAATCCATTTTCCAGCGCTTCCAGCAAAGTAGTGCCACTCACTTCAATCAGGACAATCTGATCACGAAACGGCACCTCACGCATAATATCCCGGCGTGTAAGCCGATCACCCACCTCATAGCGGCGTTCTCCTCGAATAAAGCCACCATTAATCAAGCCAATATCGGCACCGGCATGTGCACGAATAACATCGGCAAGTAAATTACCCAGCGCATTTTCAGTTGTCCTGACATCATCCTGATAGGTAGCAAAGGGCGTCTCTACCTGACCGATTTCTTCGTTCAATAACATTTCTAGGCGCTGGTTATAATCATCTACCTGCTGCATCACATAAGGGTCAGGCGCATAGCTATTCATGCTTTCTGCATGCCACTCCAGCAACAGGGGCTCTCCAGAGGCAGCAGCTAAATTCAACTCAACCAAAGCAACCTGATCACCCTCTGTGACCCAAATATGCTGGGGATGCATGCTATCCAGTGCATGCTCAGCCAGTAACAAGTGCTCATCCTTGCCGATTGCCAGATCGATAACGCCGTCATGAAGTAACTGGTCCAGTGCTGCAAAATACTCCAGATAATCACGGTAGCAGCAGGAGTATGTCAGAATGATCCGGTCAGCACCCGCGGCCCGCAACTGCTCAGCCCGGCTGATAATGCTCTCAACAGGATTTAATACATCGACCCGCTGCAGGTTGTACTCTTGATGAGTAATCGGCGGCACCACTGCCACAAAACCCAACCTGGTACCGTGCTGCTGTATCAATAACGTATTGCTGATGCCATCCAGATTATTACCGGTCAAGGGGTCATGTAAGTTGGATGCAATCACCGGAAAAGCCGCTTCATAAGCACGCAAAGACAGTTCATCTTCACCAAAACTGAATTCACGCTTACCCGCCACCATGGCGACTGGTTCCAGAGAGTTGAGCAGGTCAATGATATGTGCGCCCATATCTAAAGAAGACATGGCACTGGGCGCCAGCCCTCCCCACCAGAGATAAACAACAGTGGTACTGGCTCTGCACGGTAGTGGTTCAGTAAACCAGCCAGTCGCGGATAGCTGCCCTTTGCCTCGCTGTCCATCTCAGTCATTTCACTGACATAAACCAACCTAAGGCGGTTATCCTGAGCAGCTAATGGCAGGGGTAGAAAAAATACCCAAAACGCCAGACAGGTTAAAAGTTGCTTAAGTAACGAACTGCTAGCACTCAACATTGCTGATTCCTTCCGGAGCTGGTTCCGGCTGTTGTTTCTAACCCGCTTAACATCTGTACATTCAGATTACTGTATCACCGTATAAAAAGCTAAAATAAGCCACCCAAACAGATGAATTTACTGCACTGCCTGCATCAATCAGATTCAACACACGATGAATATTTAGATGATTCACCCTGCAGATCTACACCCACACTTTGTCGCTGATGTGATAATATGCGTCGCCTGACATTAAATGGCGATATTTTTTCGCAAAATTCTGTGAGTTGCCAATATGAGTAAGACCACGTCTCTGGACAAAAGCAAGATCAAAATTCTGCTACTCGAAGGTGTGCACCAGTCTGCCATCGATACCTTTCATGCCAACGGTTATACCAACATCGAAACCCATAGCGGCTCGTTGACTGAAGATGAGCTGATTGAACGCATCAAGGATGTGCATTTTGTCGGTATTCGCTCCCGCACCCAGTTAACTGCAAACGTCTTTGCTGCCGCTGAAAAACTGGTTGCTGTGGGCTGTTTCTGTATCGGTACCAATCAGGTGGATCTTGCAGCTGCAACCCAGTCGGGTATTGCCGTATTCAATGCACCCTTCTCGAATACCCGTTCCGTTGCGGAGTTGGTGCTGGCCGAAGCCATTCTGCTAATGCGTGGTGTACCGGAAAAAAATGCCTGCGCACACCGGGGTGAGTGGCAGAAAACAGCGAAGAATGCTTACGAAATTCGGGGTAAAAAACTCGGCATAGTCGGCTATGGCAGCATCGGCACACAACTGAGCATTCTGGCTGAAGGGCTGGGGATGGATGTCTACTTTTACGACGTAGTCACTAAGCTGCCTTTGGGCAATGCCAAGCCTGTAAGCTCTCTGTTTGAACTACTTGCCATCAGCGACATTATTACCCTGCATGTGCCTGAGCTGCCTTCAACGCGCAACATGATGGGTGCGGCCCAGTTTGCCAGATGAAGCAAGGCAGCATATTTATGAATGCTTCACGCGGCAATGTTGTTGATATCGATGCCCTGTGCGAGGCACTGGAATCCGGCAAGCTGCTGGGTGCGGCTATCGATGTTTTTCCAGTCGAACCCCGCAGTAACAATGATGAGTTCATCAGCCCATTGCGTCGTTTCGACAATGTGATTCTGACTCCACATGTGGGTGGCTCCACCATGGAAGCTCAGGAAAACATCGGTTATGAAGTCTCCGAGAAACTGATTACCTACAGTGACAATGGCTCGTCAATTACGTCGGTCAACTTCCCGGAAGTGGCACTGCCAGGTCATCCAGACAGCCACCGTCTGTTGCATGTTCATCAGAACATCCCGGGGGTATTGTCACGCATCAACAGTATATTTTCGGACAACGACATCAACATACTGGGGCAATACCTGCAAACCAACGAGAGTGTTGGCTATGTAGTTATTGATGTGAATGCCGATTATTCGGGTCTGGCCCTGGATAAACTCGCCAGCATCGAAGGCACGATTCGCTGCCGCCGTTTATTCTAATCGCTGCTCTATAACCACCCCATCAGCACCCTGTTACGGCTGCTGATGGGGCGTTTTTATACTCTCCTGCAGGATCCCAGAAACTCATCGATATGGGCAAATACCCTGTCTCGATACTCATCTGACTCATTTACCAGTTGATGCCTGGCATCACGCACCAAGCGCAATTCAGCTGCCGGGCAGAGCTGATCCAGCACAGCTATGTTATAACGCCAGTTACAGTCTGATCACCCGTTCCTTGAATAACCATCAGCTTATCCAAGCAAGGGCCCGCTTTTTCAATATCGGCAACCCACTTGAGCATGGAGCCTATCCAGCTGATCGCCATATAGCGGTGCTGTAGCGGGTCACGAGACTCACGAAAGTGCAGAAAATCGGTATCATGCGAATTGCTACTGAAGCGTCGACGCACACGGCGCAAGCACCAGTGCATCGCTTTATAAACACTGCGGATATAATAATAATCCACTGGCCGGATGAGTGGAGCCAGAAAGACTGCGCCAGCAAACCCCCAACGCCGCTTCTGCTCCTGATCCGACTGCATCAAAAGCGTCAGAATGATAGCGGCACCGGTGCTTTGCCCCATCATCACCAGTGGCCCCTTAAATAACGGCGTATAATTATTCAGAACCTGCTGAAATTGGCGCACATACTGATCAAATCCATTAATACCCAAGGGCTCCCCAGCTGATAAACCATGCCCTGGCAAATCATAAGTCAGCACATTCCAACCCTGACGCACCAAGTGATCAATCAGTCCGCTGTACATCCCGGAATGATCCGTATAACCATGCAAGAGCACTATTGTGCCTCGTGCAAAACGTCGCCGAAAATATTGTAGAAACAGTCGAGATCCCGTTATCCACTCAGCCCTGCAGAATATACCACCTCATCAGGCAAGCGGGTAAAACCATAGTGCGCATAGTATTCACGCAGATGCTTATCACAGAGAGTGACCTGCTCTGTATCAAACGTTTCAAGCTCATTCTGTAAAGCTTGCACCCAATTTTCATCCAGAACCGGGGGTTGTTCCAAAGGCATATCCATTTTTTTTATCAGTGCTATATTCATGTTGCGTTGTATTATTCTAAAGAGTCCCTCTAATGATTGCACCCAAAGATGACAATTCCAAGACAAGCTACCTTAGACCCTTCGCCTAGGGACAAAGCGGCTTTTTTACGGTATGGTACGGTTGCATTTTTGTAATTAACCGTTACCCGAAGCGCCTGCCTGGTGCCAGTTCGGGGCAATAAAAATCTTGAGGCATAACCATGAGCCAGAGGGTTCAGATAGGCGGCCTGCAGGTCGCAGAGAATCTATACAACTTTATTAATCAGGAAGCCCTGCCCGGCACAGGTGTCGATCAACAGAGCTTCTGGCAACATTTTGATGCAATCGTCCACGATCTTGCACCGCGTAACCGTGCACTGCTGGAAAAGCGTGAGCAGATTCAAGCTCAGATCGATGCATGGCACCTTGAACACAAAGGTCAGCCATTGGACATGAACGCTTACAAGGCGTTTTTGCAGGAAATAGGCTACCTCCTACCTGAGGGTGAAGATTTCAGCGCCACCACCACCAATGTTGATCCGGAAATGGCCAGCCTGGCCGGGCCACAGTTAGTTGTCCCTGTCATGAACGCTCGTTACGCACTGAACGCAGCCAATGCACGCTGGGGCAGTCTTTACGATGCACTCTATGGTACTGATGCCATCTCTGATGCCGACGGTGCAGAAGCTGGCAACAGCTACAATCCGGTACGTGGCGCCAAAGTCATCGAATTTGCACGTAACTTCCTCGATGATAGCGCGCCTTTGAGCCAGGGTTCGCATAAAGATGCCACTGCCTATGCTGTCGTTGACGGCAAACTGCTGGTCAGCCTGAAAGATGGCAGCAAAGTGAGCCTGGCAGACGCACAGCAACTGATCGGTTATACCGGTGAAGCGGCCAATCCAACCAGTATCTGCCTGAAACAGAATGGTCTGCATTTCGAAATCCAGTTTGACCGCGACAGTCTGATCGGTAAAACCGATGCAGCAGGCATTAAAGATGTACTGATGGAAGCGGCCTTGTCCACCATTATGGACTGCGAAGACTCTATTGCCGCAGTTGATGCGGATGACAAGGTTGTGGTGTATCGCAACTGGCTGGGCCTGATGAAAGGCACGCTGACCGAAGAGATCAACAAAGGGGGTCGCGCTTTTACCCGCAAAATGAACCCGGATCGTGAATACACGGGTACAGATGGCAGCAAGGTTAGTCTGAAAGGCCGCAGCCTGATGTTCGTGCGCAACGTGGGTCATCTGATGACCATCAACGCGATTCTGGACAAAGATGGCAATGAAATCCCTGAAGGCATGCTGGATGGTCTGGTGACCTCACTGATTTCCATTCATGACCTGAAAGGCAACAGTGACTTCCGCAACAGCGTCACCGGTTCTATGTATATCGTAAAACCGAAAATGCACGGACCGGAAGAAGTGGCGTTTGCCAATGAGCTATTTGCCCGTATCGAAGATGCCCTTGGCCTTGAGCGCTTTACCCTGAAAATGGGCATTATGGACGAAGAGCGTCGCACTACCGTCAACCTGAAAGAGTGCATCCGCGCCGCCAAAGAACGCGTCGTCTTCATCAATACCGGTTTCCTTGATCGTACCGGTGATGAAATGCACACCTCGATGGAAGCCGGTCCGATGCTACGTAAAGGCGACATGAAAGCCACTGCCTGGATTAAAGCCTATGAAGACTGGAACGTCGATACCGGTCTGATGTGTGGCCTGCAGGGCCGTGCGCAGATAGGTAAGGGTATGTGGGCCATGCCGGAACTGATGGCCGCCATGCTGGAGCAGAAAATTGCTCACCCCATGTCGGGTGCTAACACCGCCTGGGTACCTTCACCCACCGCGGCCGCCTTGCACGCTTTGCACTATCATAAGGTCGATGTGTTCGCGCGTCAGGACGAACTCAAATCACGCCCGCGCGCCAGCCTGGATGACATCCTCACTATTCCTGTGGCCGAAAATCCCAATTGGAGTGCTGAAGAGATACGTCAGGAGCTGGACAACAATGCACAGGGTATTCTCGGCTACGTAGTACGCTGGGTAGACCAAGGTGTTGGCTGCTCAAAAGTACCTGACATTAACGATGTAGGCCTGATGGAAGACCGCGCTACCCTGCGTATCTCCAGCCAGCATATTGCCAACTGGTTGCATCATGGTATCTGCTCGGAAGAGCAGGTGATGGAAACCATGAAGCGTATGGCCGCCGTTGTGGATCGCCAGAATGCCGGTGATGCACTCTACCGCCCCATGGCTGAAGACTTTGACGGCAGCGTCGCCTTCCAGGCCGCCTGCGAGTTGGTGTTCAAAGGCCGCGAGCAGCCCAGTGGCTACACTGAGCCAGTCTTGCACCGTCGCCGTATCGAAGCCAAGGCCAAGTTCGGCGCTTAAGCAACCTGACCTTAGCTATCCAAGTGACCCAAGCCCGCCAATCGGCGGGCTTTTTTATGTACAGGATGTACGCTATACCGCGGGCGCATGGATGCGCAGGAGCGGTGCATGACTCCAGCACAGCACAAATGTCAGTGAACGGCGCAAGCCAGCATTAGGTTTATACGGCGGCCTGCAACTTGCTAGGGCTAGATAATCATACCCGTTACGGGTATGATTTTGGTGTTTTACTGGAGGTGTGTTGTGACGAGCAAAATCATTGAATCTCTGCGCGGTGACCTGGACGCATTACACAAGGCTGGTGCAATCAGCAAGGTGACGATGCGCGAGTTCGACGCGATCTGTCCGCCGCCAGTACGTGAGTTCAGTGCTGACGACATTAAACGTCTGCGTGAAGGACTGCACTTCAGTCAGCCCGTGTTTGCCCATCATCTGCACACCAGCGCCTCTACAGTGCGCAAGTGGGAACAGGGCAAAACGCGTCCAGCCGGTCCGGCGCTCAAGCTTCTTAATGTCATCGCCGACAAAGGCTTGCAGGCCATTATCTGATGAGTGTGCGACGGAGATACAGCTAGTAAACGGCTGTTCAATACACTGGCTGGCACGCAGGGATACAGGCAGAGCAACTCATATAATGCAATTAATTCATGATTATAGAAATATAAATCAATTTTACTCATATAAAATCACTGTTAGAGTTATCCTGAATTTAATTCATAAATATTCGAACTAAATAAGGATATACTCATGATAACGCTACACAACCTGGGCTTTCCCCGCATAGGAGCCAAGCGAGAGCTTAAATTTGCCCTGGAAGCCTACTGGCAGGGCAACCTGGATGCCGATGCACTGACGGACACCGTCAACCAGTTACTCGATGCCCAACTGCAACGTCAGCAGCAAAGCGGCTTACATCTTTTACCTGTCGGTGACTTCAGCCTCTATGATCATGTGCTCGATACCAGCTTCCTGCTGGGCAATCTACCCAAGCGCTTTCACACCGAGCAGCCCATCCCGGATCTGGATCAGTATTTTCGCGTAGCCCGTGGGCGCTCCCGCCAGGGTGAACCGGTCAGTGCTGGCGAAATGACCAAGTGGTTTGACACCAACTACCACTATATCGTCCCTGAATTCGATACAGATACCCTCTTCAGCCTGCATGCCGAAGAACTGCTGGCTCAGATTGAACGCGCCACCCAAACCGGCAGCCCCGTCAAACCAGTAATACTCGGTCCTCTTACCTACCTCTGGCTAGGCAAGTGCAAAGAAGCACCTCTGGATAAGCTCAATCTGCTACAAAGCCTGTTGCCGGTGTATGCCGAACTCCTGGCCAGGCTAAAAAACCAGGGTATTGAATGGGTGCAGGTGGATGAACCCATTCTGGCACTGGATCTGGATAGCGCCTGGAAAGCCGCCTTTAGCCGTGTGTACGACTCACTGATCCAGAACAGCCCTAATCTGCTGTTAACCAGCTATTTCGGGCCATTGCTCGACAATCTGGAAACGGCTGTATCTTTACCGGTTGCCGGACTGCATATTGATGCCGTCAGAGGAAAAGCTGAGCTACCCAAGCTACTAGAGCGCTGGCCGACAGATAAAGTGCTATCACTGGGCGTGATTGATGGACGCAATATCTGGCGCAGCAACCTTAACGCACTCCTGAATGAACTGGCGCCGGTGTATGCGGCACGCGGCGATAAGCTCTGGCTAGCACCTTCCTGTTCCTTGTTACATCTGCCAGTATCACTGGCCGAAGAAGACCAGCTGAACCCAGAGTTACGCAGTTGGCTGGCATTTGCGAGTGAAAAGCTGGACGAGCTGGCACTACTTGGGCGTGCACTCGAACAGGGGCGCGAGGCCGTGCTGCCCGAGCTTGAAGCCAACGCACGCGCCATAGAAAGCCGCCGCTGTTCAGCACAGGTTACGCAACGCCCGGTGCAAGAACGCCTTGCCAGCATTCAACCGGATCAGTTACAGCGCCTGTCCAGCTATCCGCAACGCGCCACCCTGCAGCGTCAGCGCTTTCACCTGCCGCTCTACCCGACTACAACGATTGGCTCTTTCCCACAGACGGCTGAGACTACGCCAGGCGCGACTGAAATACAAACAGAAACAGCTGTCGACAGATGACTATGTAATCGCCATACGTGAACAGATCGCCTATGCGATTCGAGAACAGGAAGCCTACGGACTGGATGTATTGGTACATGGTGAAGCTGAACGCAATGACATGGTTGAATACTTTGGTGAGCAGTTACAGGGCTATGCGTTTACCCACTTTGGCTGGGTACAATCCTACGGCAGCCGTTGTGTTAAACCACCGATTATCTATGGTGATGTCTCACGCCCAGCGCCAATGACCCTTGACTGGACTGTCTATGCCCAATCACTGACTAACAAACTGGTCAAAGGCATGCTCACAGGGCCGGTGACCATGCTGCAATGGGCCTTTGTTCGCGACGACCAGCCACGCCACCAGACTGCACTGCAGATAGCACTGGCACTACGCGATGAAGTCCAGGATCTGGAAGCCGCCGGTATTCAGATGATCCAGGTTGATGAGCCAGCCTTCCGTGAAGGTATGCCGCTGCGCCGCAGTGACTGGCAGATCTACCTGCAGCAGGCCGCTGAAGCCTTCCGCCTGAGCTGCTCCGGCGTACTGGATTCAACTCAGATCCATACCCACATGTGCTATTCCGAATTCAATGGCATTCTCGATGCGATTGCTGATATGGATGCTGATGTGATCACCATCGAGACGTCGCGTTCTGATATGGAACTGCTGGATGCCTTCGCCCAGTTCGCCTACCCCAATGAGATAGGACCGGGTGTGTACGACATCCATAGCCCCAATGTGCCTGGCGTTGAGCAGATGGTAGCGCTGATGCGCAAAGCCAGTGAATGGATACCGGCCGAGCGCTTGTGGGTCAATCCGGACTGCGGTCTCAAGACACGGCAATGGAACGAAGTGGCGCCGGCACTGAAAAATCTGGTGCTGGCGGCACAACAGCTCCGCGCTGAGCAAAGTGCAGCCGCCTGAAAAACAGCCTGACGGTTTGCCTGAAGTAGCAGACCCCAGTAGTATCCTGTCATCCATGTATGAGCCTATCCCGTAGGAACTCATACATGGATCTGACCAGGAGCTATCACCTATGCCATTTCATCCCCACGTTACCGTTGCCGCACTCATTCAACAACAGGGCCGTTACCTGCTGGTCGAAGAAGGCGATCCGGCGAATCCGGTTTTCAATCAACCGCCGGGCATATCGAAGCCGGGGAAACCCCCGTTGAGGCCTGTATCAGGGAAGTCCTTGAAGAAACCGGCTGGCAGGCCCGTCCGCAACATCTGATTGGCATTTATCTGCTCAATCTGCAACACAAGGAAAAAATCTACTACCGCTTTGGTTTCAAAGCCGAGGCACTGGAGCTGATTACAGACCAACTGGACAGCGATATTATCGCCTGCCACTGGCTAACCCTGGCCGAAATCACCCAACTGCAACAGCAAGGCCGTTTGCGCAGTGACCTGGTGATGCAGTTGATTGAGGATGATCTCAAGGGTCGGCAGTTTCCGTTGGACCTGATCCGCAGCTGATTCAGGGGTGGATTCTATGCCGGTTGCGCCGCCCCTGCTGTATGCCAATCATCACTAACGGAATGACAATCATGGCACTGCCGGTCAAAAACCACAGGTCCGGCTGCTCGGCAAACAGCACCCAACCTAGCGCCACCGCCCAGATCAACCCGGTGTATTCAGCACTGGTTACCTGACTGGCGTCTACCTGACGATAGGCCAGCAACACACTGATATTGTAGCCAAGGATAAACACCGCCGACCCCAGGGCATTCAGCAGCAGTTGAATCGTCCATTCCGCGCCTTCCCACCAGGCCATAAACCCGGCAGCAGGTAGAAGCAGCAGGTAGTTAAGCAGAAGTTTATGCCCGGTAGATTGCTGCTCCGGCAGCTTGCGCACCAATAGCGCCCCAGCGCCAGTGCCAAGGCGGCACCCAGGGCCGCCCAGGCGGCCCAGTTAAACTCCACCGGACGCAGAATAACCAGAATACCGGCAAATCCGCTAAAAACAGCCAACAAACTCAAGCGTTTCAGGCGTTCGCCAAACAGCAGGGCCGACAACACCATTACCAGAATCGGGGCCGCATAAAATAACGCATTCGCCGTCGCCAATGGCAAATGTGACAAGGCAATCACCATACACAGCATACCGCCAAAATGAATATGCGCACGCAGAAAGTGCATCCGGGCACCGTTAAAAAAACCTTGGGATTTAATGCTGATACAAAAAGGCAGCAACAGCAGCAGGGTGATCAGGCTGCGCAGAAACGCAAACAGAAACACCGCTTCACCCGGCTCCGCCATTTTTACAAACACATCCGAGATCAACGCCATCGCATTGCCGATCACCAGCAAAAAAATGGCGCTATTAACTGTTTTACCTGACATGGGACGACCTTGATAACACAAACGCTGACTAAAAATCCTGCACAGAGTCTAAACCCTGTTATTTATCTGATAAAATGATGTTTATTGACCAACTATTAGATATTTAGATAATGAAACTTCCGCCACTTAAAGCGCTGCCGGTATTTGAAGCCGTCGCACGCCTGAACAGCTTTTCACTGGCGGCCGATGAACTGGCTGTCAGTCAGAGCGCAGTCAGTCATCAGATCAAGCAATTAGAGACCTACCTGGGTGAGCCTTTGTTTCACCGTACCGGCCGCTATTTATCCCTGACCGAAGAGGGACGCCAATACCTGGAAGCGATCAGCTCAGCCTTGCTGCAGATAGAGCGTGCCAGTGAGCAACTACTGGGGCAGGAAGCGGCGCGCTTGCGAATATCGGTATTTAGCTCCTTCGCTGTACGCTGGCTGGTACCGCGTTTACCTGAGCTTAGCCGACAGCACCCGCAGCTTGATCTATCCCTGGAGATGACGGGGGAAAATCCACAACTGTCAGACCGGGTTGCTGACTGCTTTATTACCATTCGCAAAACCTCTGCGGCCTTTGCCTATGATTTGCTCTACACAGAACGGCTGTTTCCGGTGTGCAGTCAGGAGTACTGGCAAAAAATCTGTCGGGAGCAGCAATTGGAACCCGCTACCGACCAATTGGACCCCAGGCTGCTGGCCGCTTACCCGCTGCTTTCCACACATAGCATCTTCGATCGTCCAGCCGGGGACTGGGAAGCCTGGTACGCGGCAATTGATCTGAAGCTGCCGCCGCAGCAACGTATTCAACATTTCAGTCATATGCTCCTGGCACTGGAAGCGGCACGTTTTCATCAAGGCATAGCACTGACCAATGATTACATGCTCAATCCACTGCATGATGGTGAAGATTTTGTGCGCCTGCCCTGCCATCAACTGACTACCGGCGATGAGTTCTACTTTGCCTGGAAGCTGGCGCGCCGCAGTGAAGTCGGCATACAGCGCCTGCGCCGCTGGCTGGTCAGCCAGGCGATAGACAGTGGCTTGCGCAATGAGTAATGTGAATAGACACAGGGCTGGAAATAAATCTGCGTGACCCGGCTTGCAGATCGGTGTATAAAGCTCAAAATTTTGCCTGATCCGGGGGCCTTCAAGCATGTCTGATACCTGCACTGCGCTTTATGACACCATTGCCGATGCCCTCGTTGATCAAGGTTACTATTACACTGCAACGGCACAGCCTGGTTTGCCAACAGCGGACCTGCAGCAACGTATACAGCAACTGGATGCGGAAGACGCGATGCATCGCGCCGGTATCGGGCGTGATCAGGACCACCAGCTCAACAGCAATATCCGCCGCGATAAAATCCGCTGGTTACGCCACAGCAATGCTGCTGAAGCCGCCTACCTGGACTGGATGGATGGTTTACGCGAGGGGATTAACCGGCGTTTGTTTATGGGCCTGTTCGACTACGAATGTCACTTTGCCCACTACCCGGTCGGCGCCTTTTATAAGCAACACCTGGATGCCTTCAAAGGTCGCACCAACCGTGTATTAACCACGGTATTCTATCTGAATGATCAGTGGCAACAGGATCAGGGCGGCGAACTGCTGCTCTACAATGACACGGGAGATCGCCTGCTGGAGCAGGTCTTGCCTGAGACAGGCACCCTGCTGGTTTTTCTGAGTGACCGCTTTCCGCATGAAGTCATGCCAACCCAGCGGGACAGGTACAGTATTGCGGGCTGGTTCCGGGTGAATAACTCCCTGAATGCCCAGATAGACCCGCCCAACTGATCCCCGGCCGGATACTGCTGTGCAGTGTGAGGGAGGGTGTATCTAGGTAGTATTCAAGGTCTGAAACGCCAGGCTTAGCGCCCCAGCACCCTGATCGCTACCCGCCCGACCTGACCACTTTCGTCGATTACACTTAGCTGGTGCTCGCCAGGTCTATCCAGGTTCAGCGCCAGAGGTGCTTCACCGACACTCGTCCCGATCGGTTCGCCACTCAGGAACCAGCGTTTCAATCCCACTCCACCTCTGGCTCTGAGGTTGACTCGGAATGACCCCCTCGCGCCCACCGACCAGCCGTACCAGGTCGCCATCACGCAGTCCCAGGATCTGTAGTGGCGCACTGGCGCGCGGATCAGGTAGCGGTGGACAGGTGGACGAAACCGGAGGCAATCGGCGTGCCCGCTGCTCGTGCGGCGGTAGCCAGGCATCCAGCCCTGCAGGCCACAGGGTCATGGCAACGCGACGCG
>NZ_JRLB01000046.1 GCF_000764495.1 Nitrincola sp. A-D6 | reverse complement strand
TCACCGAACTGAAAGCCAGGCAGCTCGGGCACCGCTTCGCGTAGTGGTTCGACAAATAGCTGCCCGATCAGGCGGTTGCCCGCCGCAGGTGCGCCGTACAGATAGCGCCCCTCAAGGGTAAAATGTGCGTCATCCTGTGGCGCAAGGGGGGCCGTGGTGTCCGGTGAGATCTCGAGGGCAAGGCGTTCGGGCAGAAAATCCTCGACCAAAAACTCATACACCGCCGGGGTTTGTCCCCCCAGATCCATCTGCATCCGCCACCGCCCGGTCTGGGCACTCTCGGAAAGGGGGTAGCTATACTGATATAGCCCCTCGTCACCGGCCTGCCACACAAAACTGCGCACCACCTCGCCATCGGGCCGCAGGATACGAGTCGGAATCGGCTGCGGCGGTTGGGCATGGCCGTCAGCATCGCGCAACAAGGCATTTACCGGCACAGTTTCACCGGGCCGATAGAGGTCACGCGGACCAAAGGCAAACAAGTTAAGCGCCTCTGCCTGCGGTCCACTGACCGCGAACTCAGCCAGGTCCAGGGCCGCATCCTGCAGGCGCAGCAGCGTGGTTGCACGCTCACGCGTGGCAAGCAGTAAGCGTGCATCCTTGTGCGTCGGCAGGCGCACATGACCGTCGCTATCGCTGCGCCCCTCAGCAAGGGTTAGCCCTTTTGCGTCAAGCAGTTCCAACCTGACCTCAGCAAGCGGCAGCCCTTCATCCAGCGACTGCACAAAAGCATCGAGTCCAGTGGCGCTGCGACGCACGCTCAGACCGATATCACTACGGCTGAACACCGTCACCGGCAGGCTGTATTCGAAGGTCCCGCTCGGTCGCATCACTGCCACGAACACCCCAGGCTCGGCCAGCGCGGCAATATCATCCAACGGCAGCATCAAACGTTCGCGTGTATTGGCTGGCGGGTTCAGCGCAAACTGTGCCGTGTGCACCAATTGTGCGTTAGTGGGCATAGCCTCCAGTTGCCACAGATCCATTGCCGACTGGCGGTTCCACTCGGACAGAAAGCTATGCAGGCGTTCCGGCCGAAGGCGGAAGAACTCCACATCAACCTTATCAACATTAACAGCGATCACCGGCAATCCATCCGCCAATCGCATCGGCAGTAGCGAACCACGGCTGGCAAACCCGAGCGACGGCGGCTGGGCGCGGGTGGTGAGCTGGTGTGATTCGCCCTTACCCAGCGGCACGTCGGCCACACTGCGGATATCGGCTGAAATCTGCAGGCTGAATGTACGCTCAGGCTCGATCGGCTGGCGGCGCAGCTCCTGGAGGTTATCGGACAGAATCCAACCACCCTCTAAGCGCTCGCCCTGTGCATTAGCGAGCGTCAGCAGGCTATCGAAACGCTGATCCGGGTCGAGTGGTGCCGAAAACGACACCACCAGGCACTGGCACCAGCAACGTCAAGTTCGGACACATCGATCACCGACAGAGACTGAGCTGCGGTCTCAACCCGGGGAGTGGCCTCAGCCTTGGTCTCGGTCTCGGTCTCGGCCGCCACACTGCCTGGCTCTGCAGGGTCACCACACCCCACCAGCAATATCGATACCCACAACGCGCCCGCCAACACCCGCCACCGCTTCATCACACCACCTCAATCAATTGAACTGTGAGTATAAAAATATAATCAATCTATATTAGCAGATTCCCTATCCCCCATAAGCCGAAGCCAGCAAACAACACCGCCGCCGCCACACGGAATACACTCATATTGACACGCTTAAGTACCCACTCACCAGCAAAAATGACGGGTACGTTGGCGATTAACATCCCCAGTGTAGTACCCAGGGTCACCAATACCAGTGACTCAAACTTAACCGCCAGCATCAGCGTAGCCACTTGGGTTTTATCACCGATTTCAGCCAGTGAAAACAGCACCAGTGTAGTGACAAAAGCACCGTATTTCACCAGACGACCATTCAGGTCATCATCACTGTCCGGGATCAGCACCCAAACAGCCATCGCCAAAAAACTCAGTGACAGCAGCCACTGAAACAGATCGCCCGACAGATAACCGCCCAACCAGTCGCCCAGTGCGGCAGTAAGACCATGATTCAGCAGTGTTGCCAAAGCCACGCCAAGGGTAATTGCCCAGGGACGACGGAATTTAGCTACCAGTAGCAAAGATAGAAGTTGGGTCTTATCGCCCATTTCGGCGATAGTTACCGCCAACGTTGACAGGAGAAATGCATCCATTGAAGTGTTCCGGGGCAGGACTGTTAAGTACAAAAGGCATAACCACACATCCCGCCCCGGTCTGTGCTGCTATACCTCAGGTCTCATCAGTCGCTCTGCAATGGGTCTAAATGCAGAGGGTGTATCAACCATGAGCAATGAGGCTCAAGTATGTTGGCTGATACCCCGACCTAAGTCGGGCGATTACTCCCCCAAGAGTTCGCGCAGATTAGCGGCACAGGAAGAAGTTGTCAAACCCATCCGCAATCAGCCATGTTATAATGCATTTTTATTTATGATTTCTGGATAACCCGTGACGACCTCTCTGTTCAACAATCTCAAGCTTCCACCCGCCGCCCTATCTAACCTGGCCCAGATGGGCTATGAACAGATGACGCCAATTCAACAACAGAGTCTGCCCCTGGTACTGTCAGGTCGGGACCTGATCGCCCAGGCACAGACAGGTAGCGGCAAAACGGCGGCCTTCGGTATTGGCATGCTGGAAAAACTCAATCCACGCCTGTTTGCTGTCCAAGGCTGATACTCTGCCCTACCCGTGAACTGGCTGGACAGGTCGCTGGTGAACTGCGCAAGTTGGCGCGCTATCTCGACAATATCAAGATCATCACCCTGTGTGGTGGTCAGCCCATCGGTCCGCAGATAGGCTCACTGGAACATGGTGCGCACATTGTTGTGGGCACACCGGGTCGTTTAAGCGACCACCTGCGCAAACAAACCCTGCAACTGGATCGTCTCAATATGCTGGTGCTGGATGAAGCTGACCGCATGCTCGACATGGGTTTTGAAGAGGATATTCGCTCTATTATCGGTGCCACTCCCGCGACACGCCAGACGCTGTTATTTTCGGCCACCTACCCGGAGCAGATAGAATCCATCAGTGCGGCTTACCAATATGACCCCGTCAGAGTCAGCATAGACACACAGCATGACGACTCCACTATTGATCAAAAAGTCTGGTACTGCGACAGCAAGCACAAAGCGGCAGCTGTAGCGGCACTGTTACAACACTTTGCACCGGAAGCCGCAATTATATTCTGTAACACCAAACAAGGCTGTAACGAGATGGCCGACGCCCTGCGAGACTATGATCTCAAGTCGCTGTCCCTGCATGGCGACCTGGAACAACGTGAACGCGATCAGGTGCTGATCCGCTTCAGCAATGGCAGCAGTCGCTACCTGCTGGCAACCGATGTTGCTGCTCGCGGGCTGGATATTGATGCAGTGGATATGGTGATCAATGCCGATCTGCCACAAGATCCGGCTGTTTACACACACAGGGTAGGCCGCACAGGGCGTGCCGGTCGTCAAGGTATGGCTATCTGCCTGTGTGGTGAACGTGACAAACACCGATTACAACGTATTGAAGCACTGCAAACCCAGCCCATCACAGCGATAGATGATGTGCCGGCGGCCACACCGGAACACAATCCGGCACCCGCCGAGATGACGACACTCTGTATCGCCGGTGGCCGCAAGGATAAACTGCGCGCGGGTGATATTCTCGGTGCCCTGACACGGGCCGGTGGCATAGACGGCAAGCAAATTGGCAAAATCGACATTACCGATCACGCCTGCTATGTAGCAGTACATCGCCGTATAGCAGCAGACGCGCTGGAACAATTGAAGCAGGGCAAAATCAAAGGGCGTGCGTTTCGCGCCAGACGCATCTGAACTAATTCCCGCCGAAAAGCGGAGAGATGATAAGGACAATTACCTCTATGAACGAATGGAATCAACAGGATAAACCCAGACCACTTCCAGCCAAACTGATGGCTCTGATCTCGTTGCTGCAGGGCCTGGGTTTACTCTACCTGCATCAGGCCATCGAACTTCACTACTGGCCACACGATCAACCCCAATGGTTGTTCGCTTTTTATAGTCTGGTGTTTATCTGGCCGACTATGTTGTTACTCGGACTGGATCACAATAACGGTCGAGCAATAGCAAAGCTCACACTGCCTTTTGCCCTGCTGAGCGGACTACTGGCTACTATGTTGGCCATCAGGTTATCCCCATCGAACACATTCGTTTTAATGCACTGCTGTACAGCTTTGTGTTTACGATGACCATCGCCACGTTCAAAGCCCTGATGTACAGCCAACAGTGGGCGAGCGGCGAAAAAATCAGCTACAGCGCTTTGTTTATCTGGTCCTGGCGCAACTTTCTCACCCTGTCCTTGGCTCTGCTGTTTGCCGGTAGCTTCTGGCTGGTATTGATGTTGTGGGGCGCACTGTTTGAAGCCATTAATATCGACTTCTTCAGCGACCTGTTTGAGGAGCGCTGGTTTTATTATCCCGCTATCGCCCTTGCCAATGGCTTTGGCATTATCATCTTTCGCAACCAGACCCGCATTATCGACACGATTACCCGGCTGCAACAAGCGTTGATGAAGTTTCTGCTGGTAGTACTATCGCTTGTATCACTGTTATTTCTCGGTGCGCTACCCTTTACCGGTCTGGACCCGCTATGGGAGAGTGGTGGCAGTACCTTGATTTTGTGGATGCAGGCACTGATGCTGTTTTTCGTCAATGCTGTCTATCAGCATGAATCGGATAAGTGTCCCTACCCCTTGTGGCTGCACCGTTTTATTTATATCGGTGTTGCTGCACTGCCTGTCTACAGCCTGATCAGCTGCTACGGGCTGAGCTGCG
>NZ_JRLB01000045.1 GCF_000764495.1 Nitrincola sp. A-D6 | reverse complement strand
TGAAAAACAGACTTTGCAATATCAACACCAACACGGATAATAGTCATCTGGGCTTCTCCTCATCGTTAGATGGTTTGTGGTCTACTCACCATTTTGGCACATAGATGCCGGTTAGGTGAGGAGGAGTCCATCCCATTGTGTCACGCCAAAACGATACCACTACCCCGCGTGGCACCGCCTCAGCGAACTACCAAGATGCGCCGATAATTCTGTTATCAGTGCATGTTGGAAGGATTACTCACCCGGTTTTTTGTACACATCATCTTCGTAATAGCGCCCACTGATATCCAGCTTCTTTTCAACCAGTCTGTTTATATATTTCCAGATAAAAAAGGCTGGCAACATCATGATCATGATGGCTAGGGTCAGTGCAGCTCCGGCGTGGCTGGATGGGGCCAGACTTACGGCCCAATCCAGAAAGCCGGTTTTTCGGCCAAAATAAAACCACAGAATCAAAAAAACAAAGCCACCCGCGACGGCCAGGTGATGCAGCAGTTTCTTCTGATGATCAGTCATTCACTTGCTCGTCTGGCTGTGCTTTATGTAGGTCAATCTGGGAGCGCAGAATCAGCCTGGCCAGCTCCATTCGGCAGGCTTCTGGCATGCGCAGAAACTCCAGACCTATTTCATAGCTATTGTCGTCCTGGTCTGTTTCACAACGCTTGACTTCAGTCATCAACCTGAGACCGGTTTCAGACTCAGGCATGATCAGGCGTACGACGGCTTTTTGGCCGATGTTCAATGCATTCGGATGGTTGAATGACAGGCCGCCTTCACTTAAATTCACCAGGTCTGTGCGAATATTAAAACCAATTTCATCATTGGCGGTCAGAGATTGGGCAATGATATCGGTTTTCTGGTTTAGTAACTGAAACAGTTGTACTAGTTTTTCCGGTACACCTTCAAGGCGCGCCAAGTGTTGGTCTATAGCCAGATTCAGGTGTTGCAGTTCGGCATGCAGCATAAAGTGTGGGGAAACCCTGAAGGTTCCTGGAAGCGGATAGTCCTGTAGCTGAGTATCTGTTTCCAGAAGTTGAAACTCCAGTGCAACCCACCTGTCAATGCGATAGAATTGTCGGCGATCCTGTTCCAAAGCGATTCTCCATTGTGTTATTTCCGGTTTATTGGTTGAGTATAACGAATAATCCATCAATCTGTTATAGGCAGCTTTAGCTGATATTGGTTTAACCCAGCTATGTTCAGACCCTTTTCACTGTTTATCGGTCTCCGTTACACTGCCGCTAAGCGTGGCAATCATTTTATTTCGTTTATTTCCCTGGTTTCGATGCTCGGGCTCACTCTGGGGGTAGCGGCACTGATCGTGGTCCTTTCGGTGATGAATGGCTTTGACCGCGAGCTGCGTCAACGTATTCTGGGTATGGTGCCGCATGCCACGCTGAGCGACTACCAGCGCGAGATGCATGACTGGCAAAACGTTAGCGAGCGAGTTGAACGCTCACCCCAAGTGGTTGCGACGGCGCCCTATGTGCATGCTCAGGGGATGCTTACCCATGCAGGTCAGGTGCAGGGTATACTGGTCAATGGCATTGATCCTGAACTGGAGCCCAGTGTATCTATTATTGACGATCATTTTCTGTCCGGATCATTGGACTCGCTGGTTCCTGGTGACTTTAACATCATACTGGGTGATTTGCTGGCCAGGCATCTGGCGCGCG
>NZ_JRLB01000044.1 GCF_000764495.1 Nitrincola sp. A-D6 | reverse complement strand
CATATAGTTGCTTGTTTCTGATTAAGCTTTAATGCCTAACCTGAACAAGCGCCCACACGCATTACCTGATTAATTTGTTAAAGAGCGGCTTGAGCTGCCCGGTGTGTTGGGCTGTTGTCTCAAGCGAGGTGCGTATAATATAGACCTGGTTATGGAGCGTCAACAGTCTTTTAGAGTTTTTTTATATCTGCCCGGTAATTGCGTATTTCAGGCGAAATGCTGGATGTCGATTAGTTCAACTTGATCAGGTTCAACCGCCTCACTGTAGAACAGCGGTGCAACGCGGGCGAAACGTTCAGGTCCATCAGTAACCAAAAAACGCACATACCCGGTTGAACCCGGATTTAACAAGCCACGCTCGGTTAATTGTTTCTTCATCACTGCAGCCGTAGTCACTGCAGAATCTACCAATGAAACCTTGTCGCCTACAACCCGGGAAATTGCGAGTTTAAGTGCTGGAAAATGCGTACAGCCCAGCACCAGCGTATCAGGATACTCAGCGCCGCCTCGATAGTGATCAAACAGCCCACTGAGTGAACGCTTTACAATCGCCTCAACCAATTCACCATCGTGCCAACCCTCTTCTGCCAGCGCTACAAACAAGGAACAGGCGGCGGATTTAACATTAGCATCGGGCAGCAAGGACAGTATTGCTTTTTGATAGGCCTGGTTGTTAACTGTACTCTCTGTCGCTATAACACCAATCTTCCCTGAACGCGTCATATTCACGGCCGCTTGTGCACCAGGTTCAATCACACCGATAATCTGCAACTCAGGATAACTGGACTGTAGCGCATCCAGAGCAACCGCTGATGCTGTGTTACAAGCCACCACCAGCGCTTTAATATCGTAGCGCAGTAAGGCTTTAAGTGCCTGCTCCGCATAGCGGGTAATCGACAAGGGGCTTTTAGTACCATAGGGTACGCGTGCCGTATCCCCCAGATAGATCAGATTCTCACCAGGCAATGCCTGACGCGCTGCATTTAAGACAGTTAATCCACCCACACCTGAATCAAATAACCCAATAGGCCTGTTATCTGCCACAGTCACGGATCACTTATTCCGCGCACGCTTAACAGAGCGTTTCTTCATATCTTTAATATGATCAAGGTTACGCTGCTTCTTTAGTTTCTGACGCGCTGTCAAAATATTGCGCTTACCTGCAAAGGGGTTGCTACCGGTCCTGAACTCAAAACGTATGGGCGTACCACGAATTTTCAGAACTTTGATAAACCGGTTTTCGAGATAACGCTTATAGGAGTTGGGCAGTGCATCTGTTTGATTGCCATGCACTACGATAATAGGCGGGTTAGAACCACCCTGATGCGCATAGCGAAGTTTAATGCGATGATTATTAACACTGGGCGGCTGATGGTCTGCAACAATATCTTCCAGCAATCGCGTCAACTTATTGGTAGACCACTTAGCCATGGCGGCATCGTAGGCCTCATGCACTGAACCATAGAGATCCCCTACAGCGGTACCATGCAATGCTGATATAAAGTGCATACGCGCAAAGGTTGCAAACTCAAGGCGCCGCCTGATTTGCTCACGCACTTTATCCTTCTGCTCAGACGTCATACCATCCCACTTATTCAGTGCGATCACCATGGCACGACCCGCATCAATAACAAAACCCAACAAATGTAAGTCTTGTTCCGTCACACCTTCACGCGCATCGATTACCATGACCACAACATTGGCATCACGGATCGCCTGCAGCGCTTTAACAATGGAGAATTTTTCGACTACCTCGGTGATATGCTTGCGACGACGCACACCTGCCGTATCGATCAGGGTGTATTTCTGCCCATCACGCTCGTAAGGAATGTAGATACTGTCTCGCGTTGTACCCGCCTGGTCATAGACGACGACACGATCCTCACCCAACATCCGATTTACCAGCGTGGACTTACCCACATTAGGCCGACCAATCACAGCGATGCGAATACTACCATCATTGCGCGCCAGCTCCTGCGCCTCGATCTCTTCAAGCGGAAGCACATAGGGTGCCAACACCTCTTCCATCAGCGACAACACACCACGACCGTGAGATGCTGCAATCGGTATAGGCATACCTATACCAAGACCATGAAAATCGGCCATAGCCGTATCCGGATCTATACCATCGGTTTTATTCACCACCAGATAATGCTGCTTACCACTGCGACGCAGCTGGTCTGCAATCATCTCATCAGCCGGATTCAACCCGGCCCGACCATCGACAATAAAAAAAAATAATATCCGCTTCTTCGATCGCCATGAATGACTGCTGCGCCATAGCATGGTCAATACCCGTTTCTTCGCCAGTAATACCACCGGTATCTATAACTATATAAGACTGATCATCCTGACGACCTTCTCCATACTTCCGATCTCGCGTCAGCCCTGGTAAGTCAGCAACAAGCGCATCTCGCGAACGTGTCAATCTGTTAAACAGCGTTGATTTTCCAACATTGGGACGCCCAACAAGCGCGATAACCGGTAGCATAGTGTATTCCAGAAAAAGGCGGCACCGCATCGACATGCACAGCCGCCACTGACTTAATCAGTTCAGTTTAGAGTAATAGCCGCAAGTCTGCCGCTATTGGTAAGTACATACAAGACATTGTCACGCACCAGCATATCGCCCTGTAACCCTGAAGAGTCAACGCGATACCTGGCAACAAAGCGCCCATTCACCTGCGACATAAAATGAAGATAACCCTGCTGATCACCCACAACTACTGTATTACCAAGCACAGAGGGTGATGTAAGCAATCGATTGGTTAATGCTGACTGAGACCACACACTCGCGCTACTGGCCGCATCATAAGCATGCACATTATCCTGAGCATCGGCTATATAAATATTACCATAGCCTGTAGCAGGACTACGGTAGCTGGAGATATTCTGCGCCCATTGCACCTGCGCATTAAACGGGTTAATTGCCAGCAACCGGCCCTGATAACCTACAACGAAGAGCATGTTATCAACAATAAGAGGACGACCATTGATATCCGCAATACGCTCCAGTTCGGATCGGCCCTCATCCACAGAAACTCGTTGATCCCAGATCAACTCACCATCACGATTATCCAATGCCACCAGTCGTCCATTCGACATCCCCGTAAAGGTCACATCCGCTGCTAACAACGGAATACCCGTACCACGAAGGGTTAGAGCTGGCACCTGCGCATCAAAAGACCAGCGATGCTCACCTGTCATTCTATCAAGCGCTGTAACACGTCCACTGATCTGTTGCAGAACTACAATTTCCCGGTTGATCTGTACCTGAGCAGTGACCTCAGAAGCCAGCCTGAATCGCCAGAGCTCTGCGCCATCATTGCCATTAAGTGCAACAACCTCACCGGCTCTTGTTGTCAGCAGCACCTGGCCGAAACCGGCACCCACGCCACCCACAACAGCCTCTTTTAAATTGATACTCCACGCACGCTGACCCGTATGACGATCAAAAGCTGTTACAACACCCTGACTATCAGCAGCATAAACCTTATCACCATCTATAGATGGCATCATTTGATGAAAGCGCTGTCCGGGACCACTACCAACGTTTGCGCTCCACTTTACTGACACACTGTTCTCAGCTGAAAAATCAACCAACGGTGCCGGCTGAACTTCTTCACCGCCACCCCAGAATCCACACCCTGCGAGCAAGCCAAATATCAGAGCAATTACGGCTACTTTTAGAACGCTATTCATGAGCCTGCCTCTTCGCCTAAATCGTCACGCTTCATTTGCAAAACAGGTCTTATGGGTGCGTTGTCTGCAGCCAAGAGTGCCTGATCATAGGCATTAATCGCAGCAATCAAGTCACCCTGGCTATACGCTACATCACCTAATAATTCATAGTAAACTGCGCTAAAACTATCTGGTTCAAAACCTGACAGCAGCTCACTAGCCTGGTCATATTGATCTGTTGTCAACAGCACTCTGGCTTTACGCAAAGTAGCCAGGCGTTTAATATCATCTTCTTGCGCACGACCAAGAACCCAATCCAACTCTTCAATAGCGGATTCAAAATTCTGTTGCTGAACCGCAACACGCGCAAGCATTAATGCAGCATACTGAGCATAGGTACTTTTGCCATGCTCACTTTTTAAGCGATTGCCTAAATGCAAAATAGTCTCAACTTGCGGGTCAGGATTTTCATCCAACTCTGATGCCACCGCCTCAACCAGATTCTGGTAAAGCCACGAAGCCTGAGTGGCCTGATTTTCAGTATAAGACTGCCAACCTTGCCAACCAAGAACAGCAGATACAGCAACAACCAGACCAATCAGTAATGATCGGCCATTTTCCTTCCACCAATTTTTTAAAGCTTCTAACTGCTCTTCTTCAGTACGAAGTTCTGCCACGTCAATCTACTCCTCGAAATACTCTGTTCCAGCCAGCAATAGCGTTGCTACCTGATCTAAGGGAACCTCTTGCTGCTCCGATTGCATACGCAAGGGCTTTAGCGCAACAACTTGCCGCTCAAGTTCATTTTCACCCAATAATAGCGCAACCCGGGCACCACTACGGTCAGCTTTTTTCATTTTGCTTTTAACACTGCCACCTGAGCAATCAAGCGTAACACGCAAGTTTGTTTTGTCTCTTAGCTCTTCGGATAAATGCATAGCAGCTGCAGCAGCTTCATCTCCGAGAGCAGCAACAAACACATCCGCCTGACGCTTTACAAAATCAGGCAGTGAGGCCTCTGCCTCCAGCAATAGAATCAGGCGCTCAACCCCCATGGCAAACCCCACAGCGGGTGTCGGACGCCCGCCCAACTGTTCCACCAAACCATCATAGCGCCCACCAGCACACACCGTACCTTGAGCACCCAGTTTATCGGTAACCCATTCAAAGACAGTACGACCATAATAATCCAACCCTCTCACCAGGCGTGGATTAACCTCATAAGCAATGCCTGCTGCATCCAGATTAGCCTTAAGTTGCTCAAAATGCGCCAGGGACTCCTGATCCAGGCACGCATGGAAATCGGGCGCATCATTGAGTAAATTCTGCACTTCTGGGTTTTTGCTGTCGAGTATACGTAGCGGATTTGTTGTCAGACGACGACGGCTATCTTCATCCAGTTGATCCTGGTGTTCCGTAAGATAGTCCACTAGCCTGTTACGGTAAGCCGCTCTAGCTTCACTGCTACCCAGTGTGTTCAGCTGCAAGGTAACAGCATGGCTGACTCCCAGCGCTTTCCACAAGCGGGCCGTAAGCAACAGTAATTCGGTGTCTATATCCGCACCAGCCATTCCGAAGGTTTCAACACCTATCTGGTGAAACTGACGATATCGGCCTTTTTGCGGGCGTTCATATCGAAACATAGGACCGGTGTACCATAAGCGCTGGACCTGGTTATAAATCAAACCATGTTCTTCGCAAGCTCTGACGCAACTTGCCGTACCTTCAGGGCGCAGCGTCAGACTCTCGCCATTGCGATCTTCAAAGGTATACATCTCTTTTTCAACAATATCAGTCACCTCACCAATCGATCGGCAGAAAAGCTCAGTCTGCTCGACAATGGGTGTGCGTATTTCACTGTAGCCATAACTGGACAATACCGCACGGGTATTCTGCTCCAGGTACTGCCAAAGAGGTGTCTGCAACGGCAGAATATCATTCATACCACGAATGGCTTTAATCTTGGCCAAACCTTTTACCTTATATAGTTGCTATTAATTTAATGGAAGGCTAAAACGCGCAACATTACCTGATGTAAATGACGACAAACTAATCAGCTCGCCATTAAAAAGCAGCTCTTCAACTGCATCACGGCGGCCAATCACTAGCGATAAAGGCTCATCCCCTTCCAACTGAAGATCAGTCCCCCCTTGTGCTACACCAGAGTAGATAAGGCTATCAGATGCATCACGTATTTGTATCCAGCAGTCGTCACTAAAGCGAATATAGAGCCCCTGAGATGAGGATGATTCAAGAGTTTGATCAACAGCTGCATCTGGCTCTGAAACATCTACTGCGGATACCGTGTCAGCATCACCAATCACAGATTCATCAGCAATTTCAATAGATTCAGATAAGACACTATCATCCTGTTCACCTTCAACACCCGGATTGAATTCTTCACTTGGAACAGAGGTAACAGGCAAAACAGGCGAGACCGGTGGATCAAATACATCCGTTAAGGGCTCGGAAACTTCAGGTAAAGAGGTCGGGGGCGGAGGCGGTGTCAGTCCATACTGCTCACGCGACCACCAGACAATCACAGCAATAATCGCCAGCACAAATAACCAACTAAACAGTTTCATAAACGGTGACCGTGACGGATCACGCTCCTGAACACTGGTCGTTGAACGTATCTGCGTTGGTTTGAGATCCACTCCTGGTAAACTAGCGTAAATATTGGCGTAGTGGTTCGCATCCAGGTGCAGGTGTTTAGCATAGGTACGGATATATCCGCGCAGAAATACCTGATTATGAAAGCTCTGCGGAGTACCTGATTCGATAGCGTTCAACGCTTTCAAAGGTAAATTTAACTCTGCCGATACCTGCTGCAAACTCAGGTTATGCTTTTCACGAGCTGTCACAAACTCATGCCCTGGAAAGCCACCCTGCTGATTTTCCGGCTGATCGCTACTCAATGTGCCGACTCCTTAAACAGCCTATGCTCTTCACTGTTTGGATAAAGATTTCTCAGTAACAGCCCATATGTGGCCGCCAGCCCTGCATTTTTATCTGCCCTGGCAATTCTGACACCGACCCAAAGACTATTGGCATCATGCTCGACAATACGGGCATCTACCTGTTCACGAAAACGCCCAAACCAGCTAACAGCTTCTGCCGTATTGCCCTGTTCAAGCAACAGATCAGCCAATGTCACCTGTGCATAAGGACGGTCGCGCTGCAAATCCAAGGCTCGCCTTAAAGCATGTTCAGCAACATCATTCCGGCCCAATCTGCGATAGCAACGCCCCATATTTTCAAACGCCTGTGCTCTGGAAGCATAGAATGGATCTTCTGTTGCCCGTGAAAACTCATGACAAGCTTCTGCAAAACGCTCGCGAGAAAACAGAAATGCGCCATAGTTGTTGTGAAACATGGCGCTCATCGGCTCTAGCTCAATCGCCCGGCGGTAGTATTTTTCTGCCAGGTCATATTCTCGTTCTGCTTGAAAAACAAGTGCCAAAGCATTTTGCGCCGGCGCATATCGATCACTGATAACAACCGCGCGCTGAAGCGAATTTTTTGCATTTACAGTATCGCCTGACTGCAAATACTGGACACCCAACTGTGTGTAGGCCTGTAAAGCTGCCTCAGGGCTGGCATCAGGATTATTCTGAGTTTCAGACACTGAGCAACCTGCCAGAAAAACCGAAATTAAAATAATACCTATCAACCTGTTATTCACTCAACCTTCCCCTGTTTGAGTTAACATCTCGTTTGAGGCATCAAGTTGTAGCACAGACAGATATTTTTGACTACGTCTGGTTCTATCTTCAACCTGACCCACCAATTGACCACAGGCTGCATCCACATCATCACCACGCGTTTTTCTAACCGTGGTAATAATGCCACCATGAACGATGATTTCCTTGAAACGGGCAATGGCATCCGCAGTAGGCTTTTTATACCCGGAGTTAGGAAAAGGATTAAAGGGAATCAGGTTCAACTTGCTTGGCATCTTGCGCAGCAGTTTTAGTAACTGTACCGCATGCTCAGGCTGATCATTAATACCCTCCATCAGGGTATATTCAACAGTAATCACACGCTTATCATCAAGGTGCTTTAGATAGTTATTGCATGATGCGATCAATTCCTTCAACGGGTAGCGACGGTTGACCGGCACCAGTTGATCGCGCAACGCATCATTGGGCGCATGAATCGAAACAGCCAGCGAGACATCACTCAAACCAGCCAGTTTATCTATAGCAGGAACAACACCGGCCGTACTGATGGTTACGCGCCGTTTTGATAGACCATAGGCATTGTCATCCATCATCAATTGCGTTGCCGCTACAACATTCTCAAAATTCAGCAGCGGCTCACCCATACCCATAAAAACCACGTTAGTGACGCGGCGCTCATCTTTCGGATCAAAGGGCCCAAAAGAACGAATCGCAACACGCAGTTGTCCGATAATTTCAGCCGCACTCAGATTACGATTGAACCCCTGCTTGCCAGTTGAGCAGAAGCTACAGTCAAGGGCGCAACCTACCTGGATGATACACAGAGTGTTTTCCGGCTACCTTCGGGAATCAATACCATCTCGATACTGGACCCACCGTCCATACGAATAACCCATTTACGCGTACCATCCGTGGATATTTTCTCGAGAACCACTTCAGGTTCACGTATATCAGCCACCTCCGCTAATTTCTGACGCAGTGATTTACTGATATTAGTCATCTCATCAAAGCTACTGGCACCCTGCTGATGCAGCCACTTCAGAACCTGGGTTGCGCGAAAGCGCTTTTCACCAATGGACTCAAAAAAAGCCACAAGCCCATCGGGTGATAATCCCAGCAAGTTAATTCTGTCTGACTGTTTTAGCATGACCCGGTACCCGCAGTCTGATTATAAGAAGGCCAGCATAAACTGGCCTAGGCAAGGAGCCTGTTCAGGCACCAAAGAAGTAATTGATTTCACGCTCGGCTGAAGTCGCCGAATCGGATCCATGTACGGCATTGGCATCAATAGAAGAAGCGAAGTCACGGCGAATAGTACCTTCTGCCGCTTCTTTTGGGTTGGTAGCACCCATTAACTCACGATTTAGAAGGATAGCATTCTCACCTTCAAGCACCTGTACCACGACTGGACCCGAAGTCATGAAGGCAACCAGATCAGCAAAGAAAGGACGCTCTTTATGCTCGGCATAGAAACCCTCGGCTTCGGCCTGGCTTAGCTGTTTCATCTGCATAGCAACCACTTTAAGGTTGGCTTTTTCAAAGCGGCTGACGATTTCACCAATAACATTTTTGGCAACAGCGTCTGGCTTGATAATGGAAAGTGTACGTTCAACTGACATATTCGTGTATCCCCACATAAAACTAAGGTCGATAAAAGGCGATAATTATACGTGATGAATAAGCAAGAAAATAGCCAATAGAAATACATTGAAAGTTTCTGTATCAATGTTTGTGGGTAAGTGAACGCTCATCCTGCAATTCTCGGTGCAATAGCGCCATAAGTTCAGCTTCCGGACGACCGATTCCACAAGAGCGCACTAAATCCTCAACACCAGCACCCATCTCCATCAAGCGCGCAGCCTGATTGTAAGCCAACACGCCTGGATCACGATTTTCTAACTCATATTGCTTTTCGACAGCAATATTAAGCTTCTGTTCCACCGTTATTAAACGCTTACCCATACCAATGGAGCTACCAGTCATACCCTGAATTTCATTGCGTAGAACATTAATCAGCACTTGATAACGTTTTTCCTGACGCCGGATCCTGAACCAAATAATCAGTGCTATGACAATAGATGCCAGGCAGAGCACTGCCATAACAAGCAGCGCTATCCATAGATAGCTACTGTCAGTCCATGTCTCCATTAAACAATCATAACCTCAAACTCTTCAATCAAGTGATCGGTATCCAGCACAGCACACCGATGAACAAGACTGGTCCCATAAAGCCATGCTCTATGGTCCTTATCCTGGTTAATATTGATGGCAGAGCGAGGCAGGTCAATAGATTTAATAATCTGGTTACAAGCCAAAGCCCAACGGCGCCCTTTCAGAATCAGCACATCTGTATAATCGGCCTTATCTACAGAGTATGAACCGGGAATCACCCACAGCCCGGTGTCCACCACGGTAGTTGGGCACTCATCCCGTCCAAAATGACCGATCATCCAGTCATGGCGCAATTCTATACTCATGGTTAGATCATGCACTTCTTGTACACCATCAACATCATCAGTCGGTATAGCCAGCTTAAGGCCATGCACATCCACTAATATACAACGCAGATTATCCTCCTCTGGCTCTGGCTCTGGCTCTG
>NZ_JRLB01000043.1 GCF_000764495.1 Nitrincola sp. A-D6 | reverse complement strand
TGGCAGTCTCAGGCTTGCAAGCCACTAAACGCTTTACCCCACTCGGTCACGCCCAGATTCCTTAGCTGCATAAAGTGCTTTGTCTGCAAGCATCATCAGTCTGTCCGGGTCATCTGTCTGCTCAGGCCAACTGGCTAAGCCTGCCGAGACAGATACATAGCCACATGACTGACCTTCGTGGTAGATTTCATGCTCCCTTGTCTGAGTTAATAGCAACTGAATTTTATCTTTTGCCTCACAACTATCTGTATTAGGCAGCAGAATCACGAACTCTTCACCACCTAATCGACACACAAGATCCGTGTCTCTGAAGTTCTCTCTTAAAAGATCAGCAAATAGCTTCAGCACGGCATCACCTGCAGGATGGCCGTAGGTATCGTTAAACTGTTTAAAGTAATCCAGGTCACACATCACCAAAGTAAGCGGTAGCTTAGTTCGTAAAGCAGTTGCCGCATGAAAACTGAAAAATTCATCGAAAAAACGGCGGTTCTTTAACCCTGTCAGACTGTCTTCATAGGACAATTTTTCCAGCGCTTCTGTACGCTGTTTAACTTTCAGCTCCAACGACTCATTAAGCACGCGTAACCTGACTTGCAAGTAGCTGAAATACAATACGGATATCAATACTACGGTTGCAGAGAACAGCAGGATACCGTAACTCACAGGCACCCTTCTCCAGTGCAGAAATCCATGCGCGACAGCCATATCTTCAAGCAACAACAGCGCCAGCACGGTATAGGCCACAACAATATACTTATCTACAAACGGCATATGCCAGATATTTTTTACTATCAAAATAAAGGTTATAAACAGGGTGAGTGCAAAAAGCCCATCAAACACCGGATAGGTGATCGACAGATTAATCCAACCCAGCAGCGAAAGCCCAATGGCTATCACAAGGTAAAGAAGATGTAGTTGCCAGATGCGGGTCATCCATTGCCGTGATCTGTTTTGAAACCCGGGCGCCAACAATATCCCCATCGCAACAGGCAGAAAATAGTAGGATCCCGCCGCGAGATATACCCAGAATAACGGAGCATCAAAAAGTAGCTGACGCGCCTGACTTTCACCCAGAAGCATCCCCGCAGAGGCCAGTGAGAATAAACCTATGCTCAACACGCGTCGGCGCTGGCCTTTTAATATGGCCAGGGTGAACGCCAGAAACGCAATCAAAACAGCGGCGATACTGCTAATAAGGCTTTTCAGTGAGTTATTCAGTACCTCCAGCAACAAATCAGCCCGCTCAAACAGACTGACCTCTCCCCAGAGGCCTATATCGGTATAGTCTGAATAGATACGGAAGTAGAGTGTTTGTCCGCCAGCGTCTTTCGGCAGGCTGATCATATGCCAGGGCCAACCCGCAAATTGCCCACGCCCCTGATCATCAAACTCACCAAATTGATAGATGAGTTGATCTTCAAGATAAACCTGTGCAATCAGATCAATACTGTTGATATACACAACCGGATCAAGATAGGCATTCAGATCCGGTAAAACAATGCGGTACCAGACATGCTGATTCCCTGAACGGTCAGGTGGATTAGATGGAAAATCAATGGCATGCCAGTCTGATACGCTCTCAGGCTCAACTGTCCAGACGGGTACGCCTTCTGCCGACACGGGGGAGTCACCCCAGCGATACTCCCAGCCCTGGTCCAGAGAAAACGGTTTTTCATCCGCGAAACTATTCGATCCAAGGAATAGAAGTAAAACAACAATCCAAAACCCACTAAAACGAATAGTCATCAACATAAAACTCGGAAAAGTCAGTATTTTTAATCGTATATACTACACTATAGACACTCGATATTGTTCTGTCTCAGAAGAATGGTCAAAAAACAGTGAACGTGACCCTGATAACCTAGTCTAAGCTGTCGAAGGTTAAGCACCAGGAGGCTGCTGGACTGTCCCTCGCTACGATCGGCTAAGTCCAACAGTCTCCTGGAGAGCCCAACAACAAAGGAGATCTCAAATGAGCAAAAGAGAAGCTTATGAAAAGAAACTGCAATCTCAGTTAGATGAATGGAACGCAGAAATTGACAAACTGAAAGCCAAGGCTAACGCCGCCGAAGCCGACGCTCAGCTTGAGTACCAGAAGCAAATTGAAGAGCTGCGCGCCATGCGGGAGAAGGCTAACAGTAAATTAAAAGAATTACGCGAAGCCAGTGATAGTGCCTGGGAAGACCTCACCGCCGGTATAGACAGTGCCTGGGATTCATTTAGCCATGCGGTTAAGTCAGCCAGATCACGTTTCAAGTAACAGGTTAAAGCACGAGTATAACGCCGTCGTTTTCTAAATCTTAAAGGAATAATGCCATATGAAAAAACAATCAATTATTGCAACATGCATAGTCACAGCTGTTTGCTTCACACCTGCCATTTATGCGCAAACTGAAGCTAATAAAAGCAATCAAGATAATAACGTTACAACTCAGGAAATCCAGGAAGAGACTCAGGAGCTAATCGACACGCTGCAAGAATATTCAGTTGAGCAACGTGATGAAGCGGTTAATGCAACTGAACAAATGCTCAAAACGCTGGATGAGCGAATCGCTACACTTCAAAGTAGCATTGATGAAAACTGGGATGAAATGAGCCAGACAGCACGTCAAGCAACACGTGACAATATGCAAGCATTGCAAGAGCAAAGAAATAAACTATCAGAATGGTATGGTGGCTTAAAAAACAGCACGGATAGCGCCTGGGATCAAATGAAAGCAGGATTTTCAAATGCCTATGGCTCTATGAGTGAGGCATGGGAAAAAGCCATAAATGAATATGACAAGGACGAAAACAAAAGCAATTAAGAAAGTTCTGAATTCAGATAATAACCGCAACACTCATGTGATGGGCCAGGATTGGTTACCCGGCTAGTCACGGTGACGATCAGAAAGCCGTTGTCTAAAGCTGCGTATCTTCCAAACAGCATAACCTATCCCCCATGCCAGAAGGCTCAAGAAAAGGATATTGAAGATCGGCATGTGGCGATAACCTGGCTCAACTTCCCAGACTTTCACCGCATTGGCAAACATAGAAAAGATCGGCAATCGCCAGCCGTAATGACGAACAGCAACGAGGTTCTCCTCATTTTGGGCAATGGAACGAGCACGGGTATGTAAATTGGAACTGTCGAATTTTCCGTAAATAAAAGCATCCTCATTTCGGTAATTTTTAGGCTTACCCTCCGATGTTTCAGTAAGGATATAATAAACATCAGTCGTGTGGATGGATGCATCAGAGCCTTCAGTTGTTGCGTTTTCTTTGGTATCAACACGTTTTACATCGGTTCCGACAATACGTACCACATCTACCTGTGGCAAGGCATAATGTAGCGCTGCCGCAAAGGTGATGACCACTATACCGATCAATATATATGCGATTTTTCTCATTGCTCGCTTCCTTTTCAAAGCATTGTCGTACCACTTATTCTGGTAGTCTTGGCATGCTGACCCAGATTGAACTCGCTTTCGCCTAATGTATCTTAAACCCTACACGGCAAACGACTCCAGCGAAAGAGCCGTAAACAGTTTCTGGCTACTGCTTTTCTGATGTATTTGCCGCCCTGCACCTTATACTGGATGATATAGCCTTCCTTGATAGCAAACGACCCTCTCAAATTGTGAGTGATTGTTAATGGCAGCAGCCTCAAATCGTCTTGATCGTTTTTTAGCACGCACTTTGCAGCGATCGCTGAAGCAAATACGGCTCGATCTCGCTAAAGGACGGGTAAAAGTCGACAGTGCGCTATGCGATGAACCCGCTCGGCTGGTGCATCAATTTACCAGAATAGTTTACGATGGCCAGGTGCTGCAGAACAACCAGCCGGTTTACATTCTGTTACACAAACCGGTTGGTGTGGTGTGTGCAACTAAAGATGCAGAGCATAAAACTGTCATCGATTTAATTGATCACCCTCAAAGAGATGAGCTGCATATCGTCGGTCGACTGGACTTGAACAGCTCCGGACTGGTATTACTTACCAACGACGGGCGCTGGTCGAGCGTGCTAACAGATCCTGAGCAGAAGGTACCCAAGGTCTATAACGTTGAAGTTGAGCACCCTCTTACGGCCAGCTACATTACGGCCTTTGCTGAGGGTATGTATTTTGAATATGAAAACCACACCACAGCGCCTGCGTTGTTAAAAATTCTGTCAACCCACACCGCGCAGGTGGTGCTGACTGAAGGCAAATACCACCAAATAAAACGCATGTTTGGACGTTTTCGTAATCCGGTACTTAAGCTGCATCGCGTTGCCATAGGTGATTACCACTTGCCGTCTGATTTAAAGGTTGGCGAGTGGCGACTGGTGTCATGAGTTGGTTTAATCCGGTTGCACATCTGTCCAGCTCCAGCCTTCATTAATAATCACCTCATGAAAGGCTTCTTTTTGTTCAAACTCAGAAATATCATGTTGGGGTGTGTCAGCTCTGCTATTTATATAACGGTAGACACCGCTTCGAAAATAGGAAAGCTGGAAATTAATTGTCCGGTCGTCTTTAACCAGCTCCCACGAGGTGACGCTCTGTAGAGCTTCATCCAGAATTGCCAGCTGTAGCCCCAACGAGAACTCCTTCTCTAGACTGTGGAAACAATCCAGCAAAGGATAAGCAAAGCGTTGCTCCGCGCATTCCAAAATATCTCTGGTGTTATCCCGAAGAAATGCCGCCAGATCATGAAGGGTATCTTCTTGCTGAAATCTCTCCAATAACGTCAGCGTACTTCCGCCGAGAAGGTAGATCGAATAGGCCGCTTTCCTGCGGGATGTTATGCCCCCACCATCGGTATAGCATAAGTAATAATGAGCGTAACCAAGATCAATCCGTTAAAGGCCGCCACGCTGGTCAACAGCCGAACGAAATCATTGCCCGCCTTATAATCACCTATGCCAAGCGTAGACAAGGTCATACCCGTATAGTAAAGGTACTGCACCACGCTGGCCGGGGTTCCCGTGTTAGACTCAACAACGCCACCGACGCCCAGCAGAAGCAAAAACCAGCCAAGCCATAATCCGGCTAACCAAATAAAACCAACCGCTATCAAAGTAACCGGTCCGGCGAGCACCAGAACTTCACGGTTGCCAGAACACCGATAAAAAAACAGAAACAGACCTTTTAGAGCGTGAACCAGATGACGCGAAAGAGGCCCGCTTCCTTTCGTTGTGATCGTCGTCCATATGACATCCAGCATTATTACCAGTATCAATAGCGTTGCCAACAGACTAAGAATTACTGATACTACCAACCGGACACCCCCGCTCAACTTTCAGGCAAACACCGTCAGATTCCATCAGTTTGCCGAAGGTCGGTCGGTAGCCAGATGCTCTAAATCCGTGTCATACGCCGTGATAGCGCCAGTTTTAGGGCGTGCCAGCGAAGCCTCCAGGGTCTCGAACTCAAACAGTAAACTCTCCGAAGCTTCGCGGTATTTTTGCTCCAGTTCCTCGCGACTCTGAGCAGCAATCAGCATGTCGGCTATCACAAAGCTATAAGGATCCTGATCACGCAGATCCGCCAACTGCTCTCCTTCTTGTATCCGCAAATAGATTCGGGTATCCGGTTGCACATTTTGCTGGAAAGCTGTGATTTCTTCCTCAGTCGGCACGCGTGTTGCCACCCTATTCTCGCGGCTGTAACGGCGATGAAGAAACTTAGCTGCACACTTATATCGACCGCTGACCTGGTCAAAACGCGGGCGCTCTCCCAAGGCGACTTGAACAGCCACTTCATGATTAGACAAGCCTTTTACCTGCTCAAACTGATAGGAATGCGACTGTGAAATACGCGGATTAATCTCAACAATCCATAGCTTTTCAGTCTCGTCATCCCAAAAATACTCTATATTGAAGCAACCGGAATCGAAGCCGATATGCTCCATTAGCTGACAACTCACACTGGTCGCCAGCTTCTGCACTGTATCAGGCGCACAGCTCGGATATTCATAGCGTTCAAAGCTCTTCCCGTTTGAGCCGATGACCATATCAATCATGCCGTGAACGTGGCACTTACCACTTTGGACATAACCTTCTGGTGCAAGCTCCCAACCACGTACATACTGCTCAGCAATCATAAAATTGCCGCTTATCTCGCGTAGCTCATCGGGTAATTCGATACGTCGCAGAATGTCGTCAAAGGGGTCACCCAGCAAGCCAATGGTCCTTCGGGTTACCTCAATCGCCTCGTTAAACTCCTGCTCATTGGTAATATGAAAGCCGAGCATGGAGCTGTAGCCTTTGATAGGCTTTAACCAAAACGGAAAGGCGACAGTGATCTTTTCCATGGCCTTGTCATCAAACGGATCCACGGCACAAAAATCCGGCGTGTGTTCAGGCACAAGACGGCGTTGCTCCAAACGGCTCCAATATTTATGCGAGCACTTAACCACCGCTTCCAACGTTGGCCCCGGAATCTGGTACTCATCACACAAAATCGCATGCAGCGCCGCGCCCGGAAAATCCCAGTGGCAGACGATGCCATCAACGCTATCGTATTGATCCAACACTATGCGCGCGTTGCTGAGCATGGCTTCTATATCGTAACCATCCTGGTTCGCGACTTCATCGGAATGCAGCAACGCGTGGATATTGATGTGTTCAATATCCCGGATGTCCTCAACATCAGGCTGATGCTTGAGATCGTACCCGAGCACAAAAACATTCTTTCTCGGTATCTCTTCTGGGCGTGGCATAAATATTCCTCTGTTCCTGGTTTTGTCCTGCCGGGTGCGAGTCTGCTCCGGCAATGATGTCTTAAAGGTTGTCTCTGGGCAGCGTTTTATCCCAGTTCTTCGAGTAAATGCGATGAGATCCCTCATAGGCATCCAACCGGGCGTGCACGTGAAACTCGGTTTCCGTGCAGGTCAAAAACGTGCGGGTCTCGACCTGAATATCCCATTCCTGTTCGCGCTTTAGCGCCCATTGGGTATGAGTTTCACCCCGCACAGAGGTAAAATCATCTTCTCGAAAGCTGTACCACTCTCGGGTAAAGCGCGAAAACTCGGTACCCGTTTCAGGGATCAGACAACTGCCCTGATTATTGGTCACGGTCAGGGTGGAGGTGTTTGCTGCCATGTCTTTGTGTACTACCCAGTTATGCTCCCCTGGGGCTGTACTGATCATCTCCAAAGGCTTACCGATCACAGGTTCTTCGAAGGGTCGCAGCTCATCGTCTTCCGCTCGAGGTTTGCGAAGAGGCAACACCAGTGCACATTGCGCCGGATAAATTGTTAACTTCACCGGTTCGGGTGGAGCCCAGGCCACAGGCCAGTATGAGGTAGAAACAGACACGCGGATCACATTGCCGACAGGTAAACGCTGGGCGATACCGTTTAGTGGAATCTCAACCCGGTAACGCCGATGGGGTTCGAGTGGCTGAGGTTCGGCGCTACCATCCCGATGGGTCAGATTCAGCAAGCCATAGGTTATCCGGGTCGACTTGCCGCAGGGTTGGACGTCAGACAAACGCACAGCGACCATAGCCTGAGGTTTATCGACGGATAACTCCAGCTCGAGTAATGGCCGTCCGGCTATTTCGATAGATTTCTCCAAGGGGTCGCTGCTAAATATCAGTGCCCCCCCGTCGTCCTCCCGCTGGTCACCAGGCAAATCCGGGGCGGCAGAGTAAGAGCACCACTTGCCGGCGGAGAGACCGACGCTCAGGGGTGATTGCACCACCTGTTCTTCAAGCCCGCGGCGTTCGCACTCCGGAGTATTCTCATCCGATGGCAAGCGGATGTGACCGCGGGTCATGGGACAGCGAGTGTCTTTAATGTTGTTCGACGGCCAGCCTGGCTCGCTGATCCAGCGCCCTGGGCGCTCCTCGTACGAGAAGTACGGCGGCACGCTGTCTTGTGACCAGGCGCGAAAAGCTGGCTCGTCCATGATTCCCGTATCTTTACCTTTCAGCCAGTAATCCCACCAACGCAAGGCTTCTTGCAAAAAGCCTATGGGTGGACCAGGAATTCCCTTGTGTGGTAGAGATGTCCCCAAGGGCCTATCAGGCCTTTGCATGGCACCTCTAAATTCTCCAGCAGGCGAAACACTGAGTTGGTAAAGCCGTCAGCCCAGCCGCCAATGGCATAAACCGGACACTGAATAGCGGCGAAATCTTCGCAGACTGAGGCAGTTGACCAATAGGCGCTGCGGTGCTGATGCTCTAGCCACTTGATGATCCATGGATCATTTTCTTGCAAGCGCTCCAGCCACATATCTCGCCATTTATCGCCAACCACAGCCGGATCAGGCGGCAGGCTGTTGAAAGCAAACATCACGGTCGCTTCGGAAAGGTTATCGCCCAAAAGGCACCCTCCCATGTAATGCATATTGTTATCGTAGAGGTCATCGCTGAAGCAGTCGCTGATGATAGCTTTAAGCGCCGGCGGACGCCGTGCAGCCACCTGCAGGCTATTAAACCCACCCCAGGAGATGCCCATCATGCCTACCTTGCCATCACACCATTGCTGTTCAGCAATCCAGGCAATAACCTTCACAGCATCCAACTGCTCCATCTGAGTGTATTCGTCAAGCAACAGACCTTCCGAGTCACCACTGCCGCGCATATCAACTCGCAGGCAGACGTATCCATGACCAGCCAGATAATTGAAGTTTTCTGTATCTCGGCTACGGGTTAAATCCCGCTTACGATAAGGAAGGTATTCCATGATTGCGGGTACCGGATCGTTTTCGGCTCCCTCAGGCAGCCAGATCTTTGCTGCCAGTTGGTTCCATCGTCCATGCTAATAAACCTATTCTCAATAATGCGTACCTTGCAAGGGCAGGCTTCCACCGTTCTCATACCATCTCCATACCGGTTGTCACCCTGCGACAAATGGTTCTTCCTGTTACATCAAAGGAACTGCGCGAGTGTATAACCTGAGGCTAACATCACTAAGATGAAGGCTTCTGTGTGGCAGCGTACGCTGGGTGATCCGTAAACCCGATCATGAACGTTTCAACCTGGACAACTGTAGCGACAGTCAACAAGAGGAATAGATGGAGGAAAAGGCCGCGGGGAGATGTCTACTGGGAGCTTTTAAAAATTGTATGCTACCATTGCGGTTTACTAAATTTTGATAATAAGTGAGAGTAATAGCATGGCAAAAGCTGCAGCACGTCACATCCTGGTTGAAGACGAAGCAACCTGTAACGAACTTAAAGCAAAAATTACCGCTGGTGAAGATTTTGCTGCTCTGGCGCAACAGCACTCCAAATGTCCATCAGGCCGTAATGGTGGTGACTTGGGTACCTTCGGTCCGGGTCAGATGGTTCCTGAGTTTGACAAGGTTGTGTTCAGCGCTCCGGTCAACGAAGTGCAAGGCCCGGTTAAAACACAGTTTGGCTACCATTTACTGGAAGTGACTGAGCGTACTGAGTAAGCCAGGCATCAGCGGAATCATGCCCTTTCTTATTCAGGTCAAATGCTCCGCAATAGAACCCTGCGGAGCATAATGCTATGACAAAGCCAGGTAAACAGGAAATCTCAGCCAGTATTACAACGCTCGATACGCTTGCAAGCTGTGCGAGCTATTCACTCATAGACTGCCTCAATTGCGATCCTGATGCGACTGAAGATGGCGTTGATTACGCCCCACGGCAAGTGTTCATGGGCCACTTCGTCCCAGTTAAGCCAACCCCCATCCAGGATCCTGAATACATCACTCACAGCCACGGCTTTTTCGCTGAACTGGGCCTGGCTGACAACCTGGCGCAATCGAACGATTTTATGCGTGTATTCTCCGGCGATCTTAGCGCAGCACCAGAACCTATGCGAAAAGTCGGCTGGGCCTGTGGCTATGCACTTTCGATCTTCGGCACCGAATACACCCGGCAATGCCCATTTCAAACCGGCAACGGCTATGGTGATGGTCGAGCTGTTTCCATCCTTGAAGCCGTTATTAAAGAACAACGCTGGGAAATGCAGCTTAAAGGGGGTGGTCGAACACCCTACTGCCGAGGCGCCGACGGTCGGGCGGTTCTGCGTTCCAGCGTTCGAGAATTCCTCGCACAAGAGCATATGCACGCGCTGGGAGTACCGACATCACGATCGCTGAGTTTGTATGTATCCAAAACTGAAAAAGTACAACGCCCCTGGTACTCACCTGGCTCTTACGCTAAAGACCCAGACCGCTACTTTTTAGAGCCAGTGGCTATCTCAACACGCGTTGCGCCGTCCTTTATCCGCGTGGGTCAACTGGAACTCTTCGCTCGTCGTGCCCGAAATAACGCTCATCCGCGCGCAATGGAGGAGCTGGAAAAGCTGGTCTTACACTTAATTGATCGAGAATATGCACAGGACATCAACACGACACTGTCACTTGAGGAAAAAGTGGTTGGGCTGGCAAGAGAATTCTGTGGCCGACTGACCTCTCTGGTGGCTAACTGGATTCGCGTTGGATACTGCCAGGGCAACTTCAATAGTGACAACTGCGCGGCCGGTGGCTTCACCCTCGACTACGGTCCCTTTGGTTTCTGTGACGTTTTCGATCCCTATTTCCAACCCTGGACAGCTGGTGGACAGCATTTCGCATTCCTGAATCAGCCCATCGCGGCAGAGCGCAACTTCCAGATGTTTTGCACCGCTTTACGCCCCTTAGTATCAGCGCATCCAGCCTATGCGCAACAGCTCGACACAATACAAACTGAGTTTCCTAAGGTGATGCAGGCCGAAATGGAAACAATGTGGGCCGCCAAATTAGGGCTTGAAGAATTCAACGCCGAATTATTCAACGCACTGATCAGCTTACTGATGCAATCACCGGTGGATTACACCCTTTTCTTCCGCGAGCTGTCGACGCTACCCAAGGATATCGAGCCTCTCACAAAAAGCTTTTACGCAGAGTTGAGCCCTGTAACAGATGATAAAGGATTACAAACCCGCTGGGCAGAATGGCTGATACAGTGGAAATCACTGATCACCTCAGGCTCCACACCCCCCTCTACTGAAAAGATTTCTGCACAAATGCAACGCGTAAACCCAAAATACACTATGCGAGAAGCCTATGTCGTGCCGGCCTATCAGCAGGCAGGCACGGGCGACTATGCGCTCATTAAAGAACTACAAACCATGTTAACACAGCCCTATGCCGAGCAATCAAAAGAGGTCGAGACACACTATTACCAGCGTAATCCATCAGAGTTGTTTGGCATGGGAGGATTTTCCCATTACAGTTGCTCATCGTAACTAGAGGACGCAGGATGAAACACATTCGGGGGTAATTTTCGATCTGGATGGCACCCTGGTGACCTCATCTCTGGACTTTGTGGCAATCAAGCAAGAAATTTGCTGTCCCGCTAACGCGGATGTCTTATCTTTTTTGCAATCCTTGCCCGATGAGCAACAGCATGCAGCGTTAGACGTAATTCATCGCCACGAACTGCTCGATGCCCAAACTAGTGACTGGATGCCGGGTGCTCGTGCCTTCGTCGACAGATGTATAGAAGATGCTATACCCATGGCGATCGTGACTCGAAATTCACTGCAGTCCTCTCGAGTGAAAATTGAGCGGAACGCAATTCCCATTGACCGACTCATTACGCGAGAAAACTCCAAACCTAAGCCTGATCCAAGCGCTCTGCTGCATATCGCAAGTGAGTTTGGATTACCTACACACGCCATATTAATGGTGGGTGATTACCGCTACGACCTGGAAGCCGGTAGGAATGCAAAGATGCCATCCTGTCTGATTCACTACACAACATTACCCGATTACTCTCATCTGGCTGACTACAGCTTCCAGCACTTTGGCTTGCTGCAGCAAGCCATGTTTGAATTTCAGGTATAAAAACAGAATGATATGATTGGCGATGCCATGCTGGCGGATGCCTTACTGGACCGGCTTGAGCACAATGCTTACAAGATCAACCTCCGGGACAGCTCATTGTTTTAATACATTACCAGGCCACTGCTCTGCATCGATGGTTTCTCTGTAGGCATGCCATGAGGCATGACCCAAGACAGGCATAATCACTATAAGAGCGACCCACGCTGTTAGCGCAGCAATCATGATTAAGCAGGATATCATTACAGCCCAAAGCATCAGTGGGTATTTATTTCGTATGACCGCGTTCACACTCGTGACAACCGCAGTAACCGCATCGGCCTGACGGTCAATCAGCATTGGCAATGAAAAGGCACTGACTGCGAACACGACCAAACAAAAAAGAGCACCAACAGATATACCTGCAACCAAAAAAACGGCCAATTGACTAAAGCTTGGATTAGCGACTTCCGGGAAAAAAATGTACATGGTGTTTGCCGCGCGCGCCCATACAAGTAATACAATCACTAGTATCACCGCAAAGATCATAGCCGATCCTATTACGCCGCCTGCATCTCTTATTGATAGCCTTAAGGATACTTTCTCACCTCTTTCTAAGCGTAAGCTGATAGCGTAAAGCGTTAAAGCCAGCCAGGGTCCAGCAAAAACAAAGCCACTAACAAGTCCAAGGTAAAGACCAATACTACCAAATTGCATAGTAGCAAGAGTCATTACCCAACTGAGTAAAACTGTTAAAAAGCCATACACCAAACTTTGTCGAGGTGCTGCACGTAAATCATCAACCCCCTTTTGCAGCCAACGAAGCGGAGCGTCATCGCTTACTTTTCTGCAGGGTGCAGCAAATGGCAGTTCGGATGGATCTATATGTTTATTATTATTCACGTTCAATCCCTCTTAAACAGACTGCATCACACCGGGTTTTGTGGAGACAGTTCGCTTTAAGTCAGGCCGCTAGAGCCTGACCCGTTTGTTGCTGATATGTTACTGATAATAGTTTGCCTCAGCTTCTGCTACAGGTATATACCAATTAATCCCTGCAGCCGCTGATTAGACTTGCCCGTCACCCTCTTCCTCTTCAAAGTGAACCTCACCTTCAAATTGGTCCATTTCTTTAATCTCTTCCAGCCAAAAGCTGGAGCTGGTCAGCAGGTATGTTCGGGAGTCGTCTGTTTTCGACAACTCTTCTAATAACCAAACAATGCCTTCAGCTTCCGAGAATGCCGCACCGGCAATCTGATCAGAATAGAGTCGATTGAGCGTGGCATTTTCATCAATCCCCTTTGCTATTAACCTAACGATAGCTGTTTTCGGGGCATCGTCAAAGATAGTTAAATCATCGCTGTCTTTTGCTGTCACTTTGAGTGTAAGTTGCACGCCAGTGGGTTGCGGAAAAATGCCGTTATAGGCTGACCGTAATAAACCATAGGCATTAAAAAGACGATGGTGAAAGCGCACATCTGAAAACCGCTCCCACATTTTTTCGTCTGCTAATTCGTGCGACAACTGCTCAATTTTTCCTTCACTGAGCTCCTCATCAAAGAATAGAAAACTAAGCAACACATTCGCAGCCTCAGCATGATCAAGCTCATTTAATGACATATAACACATGTCCGTTATGTCTTGTTCGCTTAAATCCTCTAAGCCCTCATCCAAGCCCATTTCAGCTAACAGGGCCTTATAATTAGCCGTTGACCAGGCACCAGGTATTTCATTGATGGATTTATAATCAATAATTTGAGCGGTAAAATTCTTCGTCATGTGACACCTGTACTCAGTTAAGTTGCGTGAACCTTAGGCATATCAAACCAAAAGAGAGGCAACAGGCTTTCTTGAGTTTGTCTCTTGAGCATAGCATTAATACACACGAACAAGCCTTAACAGAAAATAGCCGCATGTCATGAATGAGGTAAAAACGTCGTGGGAGGGCAAAACGAGCGTAATAAGTGCCCGATGGTTTACGGTAAGTGTGAGGTATGTGCATGATCAGTGCTCCGACTTTAAGCCGGTGGTGTCACCCCTTGGTGTCACCTGCACTTCTTTTCACTTTTAACGATCTGTAAACAACTGATTTTAAAAGTAAAAAAATGATTGGTGGAGTCTAGGGGGATCGAACCCCTGACCTCGACGCTGCCAGCGTCGCGCTCTCCCAGCTGAGCTAAGACCCCATGTCGGTAGGACGGGGCGTATCATAAGATTGCCGCCGCCCTATGTCAACAGGCTTTTGCAGAATTTTCATCTGCTTAGGGTATTTCACCCGCTTAAATCACTCCGTTGCACCTGTATTATTGTTTTCCAGTGCCGCAAACTCCTTTTCCCAACGCTTGGCTTCTTTCTTTGACGGGCTACCCAACTGATCCAGGGCGAAGCGTACACGGGCACGACTCATATCGGGTCCGAGAATCTGCATGGAATCAATCACGGAGACGCTCTGCGCGGTGCCGGAAATAGCAACAAACAGCGGGAACAGAAAATCACGAATTTTATAACCCATGTTTTCAGACAGGTTTTTCATCCCGGCAAACAGAGCATCCTTGTGCCAATCATTCTGCTTATCCAGGTACCAGGAGGCAAACTGCAGAATACGGCGACAATCTTCTTGCGTCAGGGATTTGTGTGCGAAGCTTTCAGCATTCACCGGCAACATGCCGGATAAGAAAAAGCCGGCCAAGGGCGCCACATCGGAGAATTTCTCCACCCGCTGCTGAATCAATGGCACGATCTGCATCAGGTATTCCGGGTTCAACGCCCATTTCTGGAACTCGGCGGCAAATTCATTGACTGACAGTTCTTCACGTATCCACACGCCATTCAACCAGCTGAGTTTTTCCTGATCAAATACTGGCCCACCCAGCGACACACGCGTTAGATCAAAATGACTGAACATCTCTTCACGGTTGAACTTCTCGCGCTCATCCGGCATGGACCAGCCCATGCGGCCAAGATAATTCAATAGCGCTTCCGGCAGATAACCCATACGCTGATAGTAGAGAATACTGGTTGGATTTTTGCGTTTGGACAGCTTGGACTTGTCAGGATTACGCAGCAGTGGCATATGGCACAACTGCGGCATTTCCCAGCCAAAATACTGATACAGCAGCTTGTGCTTAGGAGCGGAGTTGATCCACTCTTCACCACGAATAACATGGGTGATCTGCATCAGGTGATCATCAACGATGTTAGCCAAATGGTAGGTTGGCATACCATCTGATTTCAGCAGTATCTGGGCATCCACCTGCCCCCAGTCCAGTTCCATCGGGCCACGCAGCATATCATCGATGACACAAATGCCTGTTTCGGGTACCCGCATTCTGACCACATAGGGCATGCCAGCGTCACGACGCCTTTCCGCTTCATCAGCAGGCAGTTCCAGATCACCCTGCTTTAAGGCGGTGTGCTCACCACTGGCTCGACGTGACTCGCGCAGTTCATTCAACTCATCAGGGGTACGAAAACACAGAAAGGCATGTCCCTCTTCCATCAGACGCATGGCGTAGTCTTTATAGATGTGCTTGCGCTCACTCTGACGATAAGGACCATGTGGACCACCCACATCCGGACCCTCATCCCATTCCAAGCCTAGCCAGCGCAGTGAGTCGAGGATAGCCTGTTCCGATTCAGCAGTACTGCGGGTCTGATCTGTATCTTCAATACGCAGGATAAACTGTCCGCCATGCTGACGAGCAAAAGCCAGGTTAAACAAAGCGATATAAGCGGTTCCAACGTGGGGATCACCCGTAGGTGATGGTGCGACCCGGGTACGAACTGTCATAAAATACGGTCTCTGCGGCTGGTTAACTAAAAACGTCATTATAGCCCGACAGCGGAGCTTGGGCTACGCCGAAACTTTGAACCAGAACAAAGCATTTTCACGAAATCTTGCACCATCAGTGCGCATAAAATTCACAAAGTGTTTTTCATAACAGTCACAAAAAATATTTATATTATTGTTTTTAATGAAATTTATAAAACTGGCACGCGCTATGCTTTAGTATAAATAAGATTTGCCGAACCAACAGGCTAAGCAAATCACCTTTTTTCGCACTCGAGGGGCACTGCGAGACCGCCGCATCTTAGGATGCGGCGTTTTTTTTTGCCTTTTTCAAGCCAGCTTCAGCCTTCAGGCTGAAACAGTTTCCCACTTATCACACCTTGAAGGGTCCTGAGCAGTAACAGGCCAATTAACAAGGTAACAAATCCCAGCGACACGTAAGACAACAGCAGAAAAAACCAACCACCCTGTTTCTCAAGCATCATCTGCGTAGCAATGGAGAACGCGGCCAAGGGAAACGAGTAGGCCCACCAGGATAGGAAGAACGGGATCTTGGTAAAGTAGCGCACCTGTACTAACAGCAACATCACCAGAAACAACGCACTGAAGTAGAGGATTCGCGCAAAACTATCCAACACCCCACCCTGCAATTGCATATATGCGATAAAGCCCACGGCAGGAGGCGCTATCAGAATGAACAATGTGGGTAACAGCTTTTGTGGTATCGGGTCATGAAAAATGATGCGGTTAAATATTAACACCTTAAGCACAATCCAATAGACCAGCCCGATGGAAAAGAAAAACCAGCTTGCTTCGGTATAACCATGTTGCACCCCGGCAATCGGCACCAGAATATTTCCCACCACCGGAATAAACCACGCCGGAGTACTGTGCTGAATGGTGAAGTTTGTCTGATGCATCCACTGGGTAATCACATACAGACTAAACAGCAAATGCAGGCTCGCCCCAAGCAACCAAACCACTTCGGATACAGCCATTGAAACTGGCAGCAAAGCCGTTGCCAGTAAAATCAGGCTAATAGAAAATGTGGGAAAGAAGCTGATTTTAATTGGGTGACTGATCTCAGCCTTAACCGCTTCAGGGAACCGAAGCAGTTTGGTCAGATATAAAGCACTGATGACCAGGAACAACCCCACCGAAAACAGCAGTAATAATTGGCTGATCCAGTCAGGCATCTGCAGCACCAGATGAGAACGGTGCCAACTTAGTGTTAACCCACCCAGCCCCATGATCATCGCGAACAAGGTCACTGGAAAATGCTGAAGAAAACTCTGCTTCTCCACCTGAACACCCCCGTTAATTAGAAAAAACTAATATTAACACAATGTTCAGGTGGCAGGTACAGTGTTTTAACCCTCAATAACCTGATGATCCAGATGCGCGACTAAATCGGCTGGTAAATTTAACCGATGGGCCAGGGCTTGCAGATAAACCCTCTCAGCAGGGTGATCGCCATCAGCAACCAAACGTGATACTAAATACACCTCTGAAGCCTGTTCAACCCCCTGGACACCCGCCGTTAAATTCTCAAGGCTAGGGGGGTCCTCAAGGTATCAAATACGAACGCCTTGCTTTCAGAATCGAGCGCCAGCTTTTCCACATGCTCAAAAATCAAACTCTGCTCGGTGGCATCAATATGACCATCGGCATTTGCCGCTGCAATCATTGCCGTAACAAGAGTCAGGGCAAAGTTGTTAGAGCTGCCCTGGTCAACGGGTGCTGGTAAAAAGCGAGGATCAACCTGACTCAAATCCTGTTGAGTGGCTACAGGTGCGGTAGATACCTGTTTACCCTCCTGCCAGTTTTGATAAGCCTTAAACGCCAGTGCACCAGCCGCCGCCGCACCGCCATACCCTACCAGCCCGCCTGCCATTTTGCGGGCTTTTTTGTTGCCTACCAATAGTCCAAGCAATCCACCAGCGACAGCACCACCCGTAAAGTTTCCACCCGGAATATTCATTCCGGAGCCCTTGGACTGCGACTTTTGCTGATCACCACTAGCGGCTGAACTTCCCATAAACTGCTCAAGAAATTTTGAGGCATTTATCATGCTATCTGACTCCTGGATATAAAATTATTGTTTTACTGCAAGCCTGAAAATACAAAATTCATCTGATCATCGATGAAATGACAACGAGAACAGACTGGAGTTTCACTTTATCAATAAATCAAGTAGCTATTAATTACTGATATATTGAATGCTTAGCCATAAAGGCATCAGCCGCACGCATGGCACTGCCTCTGAAAATAAAACTGGTCATATGTCCACGCAATCCAAGCCAATACAGCTCTGTATCAATATGATGCGCCAACAGCGCTTGATGATAGTCAACAGCATGATCCGTGGAGACTAAACGATCCAGGCACCCATGAAACAAAAAAGTGGGTGGTGTGCCCTGATGTACGTGTTCAATCGGCGAAGCCAGTTGGTAGACATCAGGCAAATCCTTGCGTATTCCTCCTAAAAAATCTTCAATTAAACGCCCACTATCCCATTTCTGCAGGTCGCTCGGGGTACCTCCAGCAATCACAACATCCGGTCGCGTTAGCGGCCCTCCATAGGGTACATCCAGCGAGGAGCCCTGATTGGCCACGGAAGCCATTAAACTCACAAGATGTGCACCAGAAGAAAAACCCAAAGCCACAACAGGTGACTGCTCAGCGTTCCAGACTGAGCGTTGAGCATGAATCCAATGCATAGCCTGCTGGATATCATGGAGTTGCGCTGGAAACTGGTATTCCGGTGCAAACCGGTAAGCTATATTGACTGTGATGAACCCTCTTTTGGCCCAATAGCTTGCCAAAGACTGCATATCCTCAAGCGATCGCCGTTGCCAGCCACCGCCATGAACAAGCAGCATGATGGGTAATCCTTGCAGTTCTGGTGCTGGATGGATGATCTGCGCTTCTAATGCCTGGGGCCAACCCTCTGGAGAATAAACGGTTTGCGTTGTGCGCCAGTCTTTTTCATTAAACGGCTCACTCCGCAGGCTGTCTTGATTATTCATCACGCTATGTTCATAAATCGAATGGCACGCTGACAGCATCAACAAAAACACCCCTGGCAATATTAACGATAGTCGTTTCATAGTAGCTCACATAACTTTTAACAGTTTATACGAGACTATACAGATTTGGGGTATACGGATTATATGGTTGATAAAATGCCAAAGATGGAAAGAAGAAAATCTTTCTCAGCGGATTATCTGATTGATCCTCTTCAGCCTACTCTACTGCCAATTTTCTGTTTCCACCTTACGCCTGAGTCTTCATAGCGATGCTGACTAGGGAGGGCAGCGAGAGCTGGGCAAGCGTCAAAGCGGTTCTGGATCATGCGCAATCCGGACACCTGCACAACATTCCTCTTGTAAGAAACCGATCAAATTCTCTAGGTGCTCATACTCGGGTATACAGACAATCGTGCGGCTATGTTTCTCCTGCCGGATCAGCCCTACCTTGGCCATGCGCGCAAGGTGATGTGATAGCGTCGAAGCAGGAATACCCAGCCCCTTCTGGATATCTCCGACCGAAGCCCCATCATGGCCAGCTTTGACCAGAAAGCGGAACACGGACAGTCGGTGACTATTCCCTAGCTCAGCTAAGCTGGCTGCAACCTTTTCGTGATCCATAGCACGCCCCAATAATTTGATATTTCTAGAATTATAGTTGACAGGTCGGATAAACGCAATTAGGCTGCGCACATCGTTTCGACAAAACTAGAAATATAGGAGTAATGTTGGATGTCACCTCAACTCCAAGACGCTCTAGGCATGTTCGCCTTTCTCGCTATCGAGCTATCGGTTTTATTCATTGGCATTAGCTTGCTGGTCGGAGTTCTTCAACGTCACATCCCACCATCCAAGGTGGAAGCATTACTGACTTCCAGTGGGAAGCGAGGCTATTTTCTTGCTGCTGGTTTAGGAGCTATAACGCCCTTCTGTAGTTGCTCGACTATCCCCATGTTGAAAGGGTTGATTCGGGCACGGGCCGGGTTTGGGCCGATGATGGTATTTCTTTTCTCATCTCCGTTGCTGAATCCTATCGTCGTCGGCCTGCTGGTTGCCACGTTTGGATGGACACTTACTGCTATCTATGTGCTCGCCGCTTTGGTGGTCGCGGTAGGTGCCGGATGGCTGCTTCACACGCTTGGCTTCGAGCGTTATGTGCGCCGGACGGCGACACAAGAGAGCAGTGGATGTAGTTCATCAGCAAGCCCGTGCGGTGCTACACCGACCGCATCGAGTTGCGGTACCAACAGCTGCGACACCACTCCGAAGACGGCTTCTTGCGGGGCTGATAGGAAGACAACAGTCTCTACGTCTAGCGAATGCTGTGACAGTCAACCCACTGTCACGGTTAAGAAAGAAGGGAAATACAGTGGTGTGTGGCGGGAAGCTTGGTCGGACTTTATCGATGTGTTGCCTTACCTGCTCATCGGTATTGCGATTGGCAGCGTGATCTATGGTTTCATGCCCACTGACTTATTGGAGCAGTATGCAGGCCCAGATAATCCCTTTGCCATTCCAGTTGCCGCTGTCATCGGCGTGCCGTTGTATATTCGCGCTGAAGCCGTCATACCGCTGGCAGCGGCTCTGATGGCCAAAGGCGTGGGTGCCGGGACGGTGCTAGCGTTGATCATCGGAAGTGCCGGAGCCAGCCTGACTGAGCTCATTCTGTTGCGCTCTTTGTTCACGCTGAAGCTTTTAGCGGCGTTTTTAGCAGTCATCTTTGCTATGGCGATGATTGCCGGTTACGCCACCTACCTGTTTTTCTGATCAAGGCGGGAGATGATTAATTCGTTAAGTCTTCCTGGGTACCAGTTGGTGGATTCTGAGGAGCAGAATGACGACATACATTTTCGGCTTGAAGCACCTACACCAATAGCCTGCGAGGGGTGCGGCGTGCAGGGTGAGTTCGTGCGGTTCGGCAAGCGTGATGTTCCCTATCGTGACCTGCCCATCCACGGCAAGCGGGTCATCCTCTGGGTGGTTCGTCGCCGGTACACCTGCCGGGCCTGCAAGACCACCTTCAGGCCCCAGCTACCGGAGATGGTGGACGGCTTCCGCATGACGCTGCGGTTGCATGAGTACGTGGAGAAGGAAGCCTTCAATCACCCTACGCCTACGTGGCTGATACCACGGGCCTGGACGAGAAGACGGTACGCGACATTTTCAACGCCCGCGCCGAATTCCTGGGGCGCTGGCACCGCTTCGAGACGCCCCGCATTCTCGGCATTGACGAGTTGTACCTGAACAAGCGCTACCGCTGCATCCTGACCAACATCGAGGAGAGGACCCTGCTCGACCTGCTGGCCACCCGCCGTCAGGACGTGGTGACCAACTACCTGATGAAGATGAAAGACCGGCAGAAGGTCAAGATCGTCAGCATGGACATGTGGAACCCCTACCGAGCAGCGGTCAAGGCGGTGCTGCCACAGGCCCGCATCGTGGTCGATAAGTTCCATGTGGTGCGCATGGCCAACGATGCTCTGGAGAAGGTGCGCAAGGGCCTCAGGAAGGAGCTGAAACCCTCCCAAAGCCGAACCCTGAAGGGAGACCGAAAAATCCTGCTGAAACGCGCTCACGAAGTCTCAGGCCGGGAACGGCTGATCATGGAGACCTGGACAGGCGCATTCCCGCAACTGCTGGCCGCCTACGAGCATAAGGAACGCTTCTACGGCATCTGGGACGCCACCACACGGCCCCAGGCAGAAGCCGTCATGGACGAGTGGATAGCCACCATCCGAAAGACCAGAGGGAAATCTGGAGCGATCTGGTCAGGGCGGCGGGCAACTGGCGCGAAGAGATCATGACCTACTTCGAGACGGACATGCCCGTCACCAACGCCTATACGGAGTCGATCAACCGACTGGCGAAGGACAAGAACCGTGAAGGGCGTGGTTACACCTTCGAGGTGATGCGGGCACGAATGCTCTACACTACGAAGCACAAGAAGAAGGCGCCGACTGCGAAGGTCTCTCCGTTCTACAAAAAAAACCTCAGTTACGGACTGCCGGACTTCGCAGAGGAACTCAACTACGGGTCGATCTATCAACCATCTGAAAATGGTATAAGGTTGGTGGGGTGAAAGTGCCCCATCAACCATTAAATCCGTATACCCCAGATTTGGATTAAATACTCAGGCTGAGCTATAAGGATAATTACGCGACGATCATCTTGAATGCTCTTGAAGCGTATTTATTTAGCGCCTTGACAGGAAACGCTGCATAAATATAGTCTGCTAAGCACATGCAAGACTTAACCCCTTAAAAAAGATGGTGTTATGCAATACAGACCGCTCGGAAACACAGATCTAACCCTCTCTGCACTCACCCTGGGCACCATGACCTGGGGCGAGCAAAACACAGAGAAAGAAGCTCATGCTCAGATCGATATGGCATTAGATGCCGGGATCAACTGCCTGGATGCCGCTGAAATGTATCCAGTGCCACCCAAGGCCGATACCCAGGGGCGCACTGAAGCCTTTATCGGTTCCTGGCTGGCAAACAAGCAACAGCGGGATCGCATAATCCTTGCCACTAAAATCACTGGTCCAGGTGATAGCTTTCACTATCTGCGCAACGGCACACGACTCAATCGCGAGCAAATTATGGCCGCCGCTGATGCCAGCTTGAAACGCCTGCAAACAGACTATATTGATCTGTATCAAATTCACTGGCCAGAGCGACAAACCAATTTTTTTGGCAAACTGGGTTACCGCCATCAACCAGATGAGCAGGTGGTACCGATTGAAGAAACCCTGCGGGCTTGCGAGGAACTGGTCAGCAGCGGCAAGGTACGTCATATCGGCATTTCCAACGAAACGCCTTGGGGCTGCATGAATACTTGCGACTCAGCGAAGTACATAACCTGCCCAGAGTGGTTTCGGTCCAGAATCCGTACAACCTATTGAACAGAACCTACGAAGTTGGACTGGCAGAAATGTCGATCCGTGAACAGGTGGGCTTGTTAGCTTACTCTCCGCTGGCATTTGGTGTGCTAAGTGGTAAATACCTCGACGGACAACGCCCTGCTGGCGCTCGTCTGACACTGTTCGAACGCTTCCAGCGCTACACTTCACCTCTGGCCGAGCAGGTCACCACAGCCTATGTTGAACTGGCTAAGCAACACAACCTCAGCCCAACTCAGATGGCACTTGCATTCGTCACTCAGCAACCTTTTGTCACCAGTAATATCATCGGTGCCACATCCCTTGAGCAACTAAAAGAAAACCTCGACTCCAGCACGGTCCGCTTAAGTGATGAACTCCTCAACGCCATCGAACAAATCCACACCCAACACCCCAACCCCTGCCCTTAACCCTAAAAAGGGGTCAGTGCCCTTTTTACTACTGATACCTTTTAGGCAAGGATGACGCAGAGGGCGCCTATTACAATCAGTAATAGGCCGATCAGATCCCGACGGCTCAGGGACTCACGAAACCAGCGGGCAGATATGATCAGGGTAAACAGGATTTCAATCTGCCCCAGGGTTTTGACCAGTGCAACGGTTTCCAGGCTCATAGCAGTAAACCAACCTAATGAACCGAAGAAACTGCACAGACTGATGGCACAAGTCAGCCGAGGGCGCTGCCACAAGGCTGATAAGGTAGCGGGTTCACGGAGCACAACCCAACACAGCAATATAGCCGTCTGCGCCAGGATCACGCACAAAAGCACCCAGGCCGCGCTGTGCAGGAAAGGCAGACCCAGCATCAAGCTTGCTTCGCGCACCAGTAGCGTCGTCAACGCAAAACACAGACCGCTACCCAATCCGGTTATCAGTGTGGGTAACGAGACCGATGTAAGACTGGCGGGATTTGCCATCAACCAAATGGCCAGGCCACCAATCAGAACACCCAACCAGGCCAAGGGTGTCAGTAAGGCACTGAAAAACAGCGCACCCAACACTGCTGCAATCACTGCCTCACTTTTTGCCAGCCCTACCCCAATTGCATAATTTCGCAACCGAAACAGCATGACCATCAACACAGTTGCTGCAATCTGCGCCAGCGATGCCAGTAAAATCAATAGCCAGTAGTGCTGATTCAATACCGGCAGCTCAGCTTCCCCTAACTGGTAGAGCAGCAGCAAATATACAGCGGCCAAAGGCCCTGCATAAATAAAGCGTGCCAGCGTCACCCCGACGCTGCCAACCTCCTGGCTTAAATGTTTCTGAAACGCATTGCGCCAAGCCTGCATAAAGGCCGCAAATAATGTAAAGGGTATCCAAAGCATGGTAATAAAGATTCCGGCCAGCATTGCTAATGTTTCAGGTTACGCTCTGCCAGTACTCAAGCTGTAAAAGGGTACTGATCCCTTATTATATACTCTCCAGCCCAACAAGGGTTTCGCTGGCCCAGCTACGGCTTTCAAGGTAGTAGTGATTCAGCTTGGTAATCGCCTGATCATTTAGTGTATTCAGGCTCGCTGCTTCATATGCCATGACCAGCTTCAGTATTTTTCCTAACTGGCCACCCTGCCCCATTAGCGCAGATTTGACCTGGGAACTCAGCGGCATCTGTTTGCAGAACTCCTCCAGGTTTTGATTGAACATCAAGCTGGCCATCGACAGTAACCCCGTCATAAAAGCCGACTCCGGGCTTTGATGGTAATCCTTTGCCAAACGCTCACACATGGCTGCACGAGTGAGCATTTCAGGTAACATCAACATATTGAAGGGATCATCATTTGCTAATACCAGCGACATTACCAAGGCTCTCAAACGCTTTAATCCCAATAGCAGCATGGCTTGTCGCAAGCTATCTATTTCATGGAGGCGTTGGTAACGTACTGAGTTGATCATGCGCAGTAAACGGATGCAAAGCAGCGGATCCTGCGCCAAGAGTTTTTCCAGCACATCAAAATCAACATCCGGCTTCTGTAACTCACCCAAAAGCTGCAACTGCGCCCCTTGATTTCGTCCGCGATTTACAGCGGCAGAGCCTTTAACCGTTGGATGTGCATAGAAATAGCCCTGAAACAGGCTAAATCCCATATCACGACAGGTTTCAAAGCTCTCCCGATCCTCCACCTTTTCAGCTAGTAACCGGATCCCTTTTGCTTTGTATATATCTAACTCGCCTGCTTTAGGTGGCTGCTCGAGCATATCTAACTTAATAATATCGGCTATATCCAGCAATGGACGCGTTTGCGGTGTTAACACAAAATCATCCAGTGCCAGGGTATAGCCACGCGCCTTAACTTCATAAAGCGCTTGCATCACTTCAGGATCACCTTCAACATTTTCAAGCACTTCGATTACTACCTGTTCAACATCAGGTGGCAGTAAATCAGGCTTTAACAGCCAATCACGAGGGGCATTGAAAAAGAGTTTTCGACTGCCACAGAGGGCCTCTATGCCCGTTTCGTAGAAGGCCGCGTTACAGGCTCTCGCTGTTGCCATCACAGGGTCATCGATAACAGCTGAAACAGCTCCAGAGCTGGCACGATAAAGCAGCTCGTCGGCTACATGCGAAAGCTGTGAATCACAAATGGGTTGCAGTGCAATACAGTAGGCGTTTCGTGTAGCAGGCTTAACTGATGTCATTTGAGGCAATTTTCCCTGTAGAGCAACTAAAAAACGCTAGCAAAATACCTTTATCTTAAGCAGGATTTTCAAGGAGAAGTAGATAACTTTACTACTCAATATAGTATATATAACTCAATCCTGATAAATGCACACTATTACTATTAATTACTATTGATTACCTTCTTGAAATAGACCAACCAGTTTGTGCGATCAATCATTGGCTGGTCTTAAGCGCACCACCTGACCACGGGTTTCATCAGTGAGTAACCACAAGATGCCATCCGGTGACTGACGTATATCGCGTATCCGCTGACCAAACCCCTGTAAAAAGCGCTCTTCTTCCTGCAAATGATACTCGCCCTGCACATAGGTGACAGATACCCGCGAAATCAACCGGTCTTTCAGCGCTCCATTGAGCAGCTGTCCTTGCCAGGCCGGGAACTCATCACCCGTATAAAAGGTGATCCCACTAGGTGCGATTGATGGCGTCCAATGCAATAAGGGGGACTCCATCCCAGGCTGTTCACTATGTGGGGTAATTTCTGTGCCAATGTAATTGACACCCTGGGTCACTTCTGGCCAGCCATAATTCAATCCGGCTTGTATCCGGTTGATTTCATCACCTCCGCGAGGGCCATGCTCACTCGACCAGACATCACCGGTGTCCGGGTGTAGCGTAATACCCTGTGGGTTACGGTTACCCAGCGTATATATCTCGTCGTGCACTTCAGCATCATCCACAAACGGATTGTCGGCTGGCACGGAACCATCATCATGCAAGCGAATAATACTGCCTGCATGATCGCGCCCCTGCTGGGCACGCTGCATATCCCCACGATCTCCTACTGACAGATACAGGAAACCAGCCTGATCAAACACCATCCGCCCACCAAAGTGACGACCACCTGAGGAGCGCGGCAGGGCTTCAAAAATCGTTACTACCTCATGCAGTGCATGGTCTTGCAAGCGTGCCCGCAGCACTCGCGTCGTCAGGCCTTCGTCGGTAGCATCTGAGTAAGACAGATAGATAAGCTGATTGTTTTCATAATCCGGGTGCAGTGCCACATCCAGCAAACCACCCTGACCTGTAGCAGCAACCTCGGGCACACCCGTTATAGGGTCAGGGTGTAGCTGATCATTGTGTAGCAAACGTAAACGACCCTCCCGCTCTGTGATTAACTGATCACCGGAGGGTAAAAACGCAATCGACCATGGATGATGCAGCCCTTCAGCCACTACCTCAATCCTCACTCGATGCTCTTCAGTCTGAAGCTGCATCCCTGCCTGCAGAGAGGCAGATATCAAGGTCCCTATCAGTAAACTGAGCATTCCAGTAGTAGAAATACGCATACTCACCTCATTAATTAAAACGGTTTAACCACTTACTGGCTTTCAAATTCTTCGAGCGTCTTCTAATATTAGCGGGTCATTTGAAAACAGGGAGGAATTTAATTCGAACACTGCCTCCACAATAAGAACTGAATGCAATTATTTAAGGATAGAAAATGAAACTTAAAAAACAACTGACAGCCCTCGCCGCAGCGGCCTGCTTTTCGATGAGCGCAACCTCATTTGCTCAGGAAACACGCGAGTTTTCAGTATCGACCGTTTTGGGTGATGCCTTCCCTTGGGGGCAAGCTGCCACTAAATGGGCCGAACTGGTTGAAGAGCGCTCTGAGGGGCGGATGAAGCTTACCGTGTATCCGAATGCCCAACTGGTATCCGGCGATCAGACACGCGAATTTTCTGCTATGCGTAGCGGGCTGATCGATATGGCAGTAGCCTCGACTATTAACTGGTCACCCCAGGTACCAGAACTCAATTTGTTCTCTTTGCCCTTTTTGATGCCGGATGAAGCCGCTATTGATGCCATAACCCAGGCGCAACCGGTGAGGCTATTTTTGCTGCCATTGAACGCCGCGGAGTGATCCCGCTTGGCTGGGGTGAAAATGGTTTTCGTGAGCTGTCCAACTCACGTTCAGCCATCACTGAACCGGCAGATATGCAGGGCTTAAAAGTACGTGTTGTCGGCTCGCCGCTGTTCCTTGATACCTTTAACACCCTGGGTGCCAACCCGACTCAGATGAGCTGGGCCGATGCAAAACCAGCCCTGACAACCGGTGCTGTTGACGGTCAGGAAAACCCCTTGTCAGTATTTGATGTGGCACGTATTGATCAGGTAGGTCAGGAACATTTGACCCTGTGGCGCTATATGGCTGACCCACTCATTTTTGGTGTAAACCAGCGTGTATGGAGTTCTTTATCAGCGGAAGACCAGCAGATACTGCGTGAAACTGCGCAGGAAGCCGGAGCCTGGGAAATTGAAAAATCCCGTGCCGAGTTAGCAGAAACTCTGGAGCGTATTAAAGAACGTGGGGTTTCTGTTGTTGAACTGACGCCAGAGCAACATAAAGCGTTTGTTGACGCCACACAGGCTGTGTATGAAAAATGGATACCACGCATCGGTGAAGATCTGGTAGAGCAGGCACAAGCCGCTATTAACGCTCGCTGAGCTTCTTGCACCTTGTAAGCATCGTGTATAAGTGCCACGTGTAAGTGTCATATAAGGACCGTGTCCGGTTGCAGTAGCGGACACGGTCAATTTAGTTTACTGCCGACTCAACTTTATCATGTCTAAACCTAAATCACGTCCCGAAGCCTGGCTCGCTGCCTTGGCACTGACTATTATTTGCCTGATCAGTCTGGGAAATGTAGTGGTTCGTTATACCACCAATGCATCCTTCGCCTTTACTGAAGAATTCTCGGTATTTCTATTGGTGGTACTGACCTTTGCGGGTGCTGCCGTGGCAGCCAGACAACATGATCATATCCGTATTATTGTTCTTGAAGAAAATTTACCGCACAAGCTAAAGCGCCCACTGTATCTGTTGCAGTGGCGCTTAGCGTATTACTACTCGGCCTGATTGCCTGGTATGGTGGCCTACTAACCTACGAAGAGTATAACTGGGAGTCTTTATCGCCTGGATTAGGCTATCCCACCTGGATCTATATCATCTGGCTACCACTTCTGAGCTTAGCCATTATTTTTCGGTTGACGCAAAGTCTGATTGAACGCTGGAAGCAGAGTTTGGCTGCTGAACAGGAGGATGTATGAGTCCAGACATCTGGATGTTGGTGGTATTTGGTATTACCATGCTATTGGGTATTCCGGTCGCCTTTGCACTCGGACTGGGAGGCGCTGCTGGCATTATCGCGGGCTTGTCTCCCGATATGCTGGCCACCCTGGGAACCAATACCTATAACAGTATTGCCAAATACCCCTTGATTGCGATTCCTTTGTTTATACTCACCGGTCTGATTTTTGAACGCGCGGGTGTTGCAGCAAGTCTGGTCCGCTTTGCCCAGTCACTCATCGGACCTCGCCATGGCGGTCTGGCACTGGTTGCGGTGCTGGTTTGTCTGATCATGGGCGGCATGAGTGGCTCAGGTCCTGCCGATGCGGCGGCGGTTGCCATGGTGATGCTCCCCAGCATGACCAAAGCGGGTTACCCTAAACCTTTTTCCGCTTCCCTGATCGCGGCTTCGGCCTCCACAGCTATTCTCATTCCACCTTCAATTGCCTTAATCCTCTACTCAGTGGTCATGCCGGGAGTAGACCTTAGAGCGCTTTTTGCGGCAGGACTTTTTCCGGGTATATTGGCAGGCCTTTCATTGCTTTTACCCGCCTGGTGGTTATCCCGCCGCTACGGCTGGGAAGACCCGAACAGCGATGACCGTCCAGACATCAAAGATAGCTTTATTAAAGCCTTACCTGCTCTTTTTGCTCCGGTACTGATTCTGGGTGGCCTGCGCTCCGGATTATTCACTCCCACAGAAGCGGCGGTTGTCGCCGTAACTTATGGCCTGATAATCGGTGTATTTATCTATAAACAGCTCGATCCGCGCAGCTTGTTGGATATGATGACAGAAGCCGGAAAAATTTCCGGGGTTGTTATGATCATCATCTCACTGGCAGGTATTTTTGCCTGGGCCGGAACAACGTTGGGAACGTTCAGTTCATTGGCCAACGCGATGCTGTCGATCTCGGACAATTCCTGGATTCTACTGCTGTTGATCATGCTACTGGTATTACTGGCAGGGATGTTGCTGGATGCCGTTTCGATCTATCTGATCATCACCCCCATTTTAATCCCACTGATACATCATTTTGAGTGGAACCCGGTCTGGTTCGGTATCTTGCTGGCGATGAATATTGCCATAGGGCAGTTTACACCACCCGTTGCGGTAAACCTGATGGTGACCACCAAAGTTGCCAACATCCGTCTGGAGAAAACCTTTCTCTGGTCGTTGCTGTTTATGGTAACCATGTTTTCTGCCCTGCTACTGGTGATGCTGATACCGGGTATTGCACTCTGGTTACCCGACAAGCTGGGATTTGTTGTTGGTCCCTGGTAATCCTTCCCCTCTCCTTCAGGCATAACTTTGAGGGGGAGGCGTTAGCCCAGTGCGATACCGATAGCCGTCATCACCACAAAACCCAGTAACACACCAAAGGTTGCTTTACTCTGATGCCCCTTGCTATGTGACTCCGGAATAATCTCATGACTGATAACAAACAGCATGGCACCCGCAGCAAACGCAAGTGCGAAGGGCATCATCAAATCAACCAGGCTGACGGCCACTACACCTATTAAACCGCCCAGAGGCTGCACCAAGCCCGTTATCAAGGTCACACCAAAAGCCGTCATTCGGGAGTAACCCAATGACATCAAAGCAATAGCTACAACCAGCCCTTCAGGCATATTCTGTAGCCCGATACCAATGGCCAAAGCAACGCCACTGGCCAGATCATTACCGCCAAAACCCACACCAACAGCGAGCCCCTCTGGCAGATTGTGCAGCGCAATGGCCATAATAAATAACCAGACCCGACGAATTTTAATATGGTCAGCTCCCGACTCAGGCCCCAAAATAAAATGCTCATGCGGGACATATTTATGCAAGGCCAACAACAATAACCCACCCGCGGCAATACCAACTGTCAGTATCAGAATTGTCACCCAGGCGGGGCCGAACAGAGTATCCGCATGATCGATAGCGGGTAGTACTAACTCATAAGCGGTAGCCGCCAGCATGACACCTGCACCAAATCCCATCAGAGAATCTTCAATACTGCGTGACAGTTGTTTAATAAAGAAGATGGGGATAGCGCCTACGGCGGTAAACAAACCGGCAATCAGACTCGCCAATAAACCCAGTTGCAGCGTCGAAAGATTTTCCAGGCGTTGTTCCAAATGAGGCCAGAACTCCGCCAACAAAACGACAAACAACAACAGTGACAGGATGCTGACCAGAGCAACCCGGTAGGGAGGCATAGCAACCGGTAGGATACGTCGTTTAATCACTCAGTAATATCCTTAAAAATCGTGAGGATAGGAAATAATTTCGTCTGCCAGCAAGCCATCAGATCGGCTTATATAAGCATAAGCGAAGAAGCGCTTGAGAGCCATGCCAGGCTTCCGCTATGATCGCCTGCTTAACGCTCACCAAACCAAGTAGACATCATGCATAACTCAGCCATACAACAGCAAGCCCAGGCAGCCACGGTGGAAGTTAATCCCTCCACAGAAATGAAGCTGGGCATCTTGCTGGTCACAGCGGCAGCCGTAGCCTGGAGCTTTGGTGGTGTGCTTGGGCGCATTGTCACACTGGAAGACAGCTGGGCGATCATTTTTTGGCGCTCAGTATGGGCCTGCCTGTTTTTGCTTGGATTTATGTTGTTTCGCAACAAGTTGCGTGGCACCTACATGATGTTCCGCTACATGGGCTTACCTGGGCTAGCGGTAGCCTTGTGTTTTGCCACCGCCTCTACGTCGTTTATCGTGGCACTCAAATACACGACTGTAGCCAATATACTGCTGATTCAGGCTGGAGTGCCCTTGATTGCCGCCCTGATTGCCTGGATTGTATTTCGCGAAAAAGTCAGCGGGCCCACCTGGCTGGCGATTGCTGTCGTGATTGCTGGCGTCGGGGTGATGGTTTCGGAATCCTTTACTGGTGAAGTATCACCCATCGGAGACTCACTCGCCCTGCTGATCGCTTTTTGTTTTGCAACGGCAACGGTTATTACCCGCCGCTATGCTCATGTGCGCATGGCCCCAGCCGTATGCACTGGCACACTCATAGCCGCTGTTTTCTCTGGCAGCATGGCTACCAGCCTGGTGACCAGCAATTATGACACCGGTCTGCTCTTCGTCTTTGGCGCACTTAATCTGGGGCTGGGGCTCGCCCTGTTTGTCACAGGTGCCCGATTACTCCCTTCCCCGGTTGCCGCATTGATCGGAACAGCCGAGCCCATGCTGGGCCCCTTATGGGTATGGATATTCCTGAGCGAGGTACCCACACGCCTTACCCTGATCGGCGGTGCGATCATCCTGATTGCGCTGATCGCCCACCTGCTCTGGCAGATGGCACACCATCGTCGTGTTCTGGTTGCTGCCACACCCAACTAAAAACATACGTTTGTTTAGAAATACTACTTATAAATAAGTAGCATGCCCCTTGGTATCAAAGTCAGCTATTATGTTCTGTTTGAATATAATTATTGCAATGCAATAAAGAGAACTCCCATTGCTGATGCAAAAATACAAAATTTGTGCTGCTAAGCTATCAAGGCGGCTACTGGCGCTTCTTCTGTTGCTGCATGCACCTAACCTTATTGCCCTTGAGACAGTGCGACTGCAGTTAAAATGGACTCATGCATTTCAGTTTGCCGGCTATTATGCCGCTATCGAACAAGGCTACTACCGCGATGCAGGTCTTGATGTTGAGCTGCTAGAAGGCAAGCCCGGTATTTCTGTAATCAATGAAGTCGCTACGGGACGTGCTGAGTTCGGAGTTGGCACCAGCAGCCTGCTCCTGTCACTGGAACAAGGTGAGCAAATGGCCTTACTGGCTAATATTTTTCAACACTCACCCCAGGTTCTGATCGCCCCCTATCAAACCCCTTATCAAGGCATTCATGACCTCGCCGGTAAAAAATTGATGATTGAGGACGGTGCTGACGAGCTAAAGGCTTATCTAACGAATGAAGGAATACCACCTGGCAGCTACGAACTGATAACACATGATTTCAGTATTGAGTCCTTGTTAAACGGAAGTGTTGATGCCATGTCAGCCTACCTCACCCATGAACTCTACTACCTCAATAAGGCAGGCGTGGATATGCAGATATATACCCCACGTTCGGCTGGCATCGACTTTTATGGGGATAATTTGTTTACCAGTAGAGCCTTTGCCACTGACAACCCTCAGCTCGTTCGTGCATTCACTCAAGCGAGCCTCCGCGGCTGGGACTATGCCCTAAACAACGAGGATGAGATCATTGAGCTAATCCGCTCGGACTATACTCAAGCACATAGCAGTGATTTCATGCGATTTGAAGCTGACGGCATGCAGCAACTTATTCGTCCAGACCTGGTTGAACTGGGATATATCAACCCAGGGCGTTGGCAGCATATTGCAGATACCTATGTAAAACTGGGACTGCTCAGTCAACCACCCGACCTGAGCAACTTTTTTTATTGCCCCTCAGGAAGCTCGACTACAGCGCTGGACACATCTATTAACCCTGGCACTACTGGCAATTGTCATCATCAGCTGTATTACCGTGTATATCTATCGCGTTAACAGGAAGCTGCACCAGCTCCTCACTGAGCAAAAGCGCAATGACAACCTGCAACAGGATCATAATCAAATACTGGGGATGATTGCTGGCGATCACCCGCTGAAATCCATCCTTGAGGCCATTGCACTGAGCGTTGAGCGCTTTAAACCCGGCTGCTTGTGCAGCATTCTATTACTCGATCCCAATAGCAACACGCTAAATCTCGGTGCGGCGCCAAGCTTACCGGATGACTACAACAAGGCCATAGCCAATACACCAGCAAAACCAGGAGCAGGATCTTGTGGTACAGCGGCAGCTACCCGAAAACGTGTGATCGTATCGGACATCCAGACTCACCCTTACTGGAAAAAAGTTAAAGATACAGCTGCAAAAGCCGGTTTATCTGCTTGTTGGTCGGAGCCGATTATGGGTGCAAATAATGAAGTACTTGGCACCTTTGCTATCTACCATGGGCACCCCTGTGAGCCACAAACTGACGATATTCAGCTGATCGAAGATATTGCTCGACTGGCTGAAATTGCCATTGAGCGCAACCATGCACTCAATGCACTAAAAAATAGTGAAGCACGCCACCGCTTGCTGGCTGATCATGCCAGTGATGTTATCTGGACCATGGATCTGAGAGGTCAGTTTACCTATGTCAGCCCATCTGTAGAAAAACTGCGCGGCTTTAGTGTTGCGGAAGTGATGCAGCAGCAGCCAGAACAACTTTTGACCGAATCCTCCGCCAAGGTGATGCGAGAGCAAATACGATTTGCCATGCAGCAAGTCAAACAAGGGCAGCCTTATCCCCCTTACACAGGTGAGATGGAAGAATTCCACAAAGATGGCTCAACTATCTGGACGGAAGTAAAAACCTCCGGGATCTATGATGCGCAAGGCCAGTTTGTAGGGGTTATGGGAGTAACACGTGATCTGACTGAACGCAAAAAAACTGAAGATATAATGCGTTACCTGGCGCAGCATGATCCCCTCACCGGTCTGGCAAATCGTTCTTTATTTGCAGATCGCATTGATCAGGCAATCAAACTGGCAATTCGGGAACAGGGGCACTTCGCACTCTTACTAATCGACCTGAATGATTTTAAACCTGTGAACGACCAACACGGCCATGCTGTGGGCGATAAACTTCTCTGTGCCATAGCCCAGCGTTTGCTGGACTGTGTGCGTGCGTCTGATACTGTGAGTCGTCTGGGCGGAGATGAATTCACCATTCTGCTGCAAGGTATTCATCAGCATAGCGAAGCCGAAGCTGTGAAATTAAAGATCCTGGAGAAGATGCAGCAACCCTTTAAATTGGATGATCTGGAAATTGTCTCCAGTTGCTGCATTGGCATAGCCATTTATCCGCTCGATGGGGAAACGGAAATTGAACTGTCTCAGGTTGCAGATCAGCAGATGTATGCACAAAAACGCCGATTAAAATAACCGGCGTTTTTGTTAGCTCGGATCCACTAGCTCAGACTTTAAACTTGCTCAGCTGCGCTTCCAGCGCATCAGTGATCTGACTCATGGTTTCACTCACTTCACGCACATCACCCGCTAATCCAGCCAAGCGAGCACTGGCATCTTCCACCACGGTAATATTGCGATTAATCTCTTCACTCACCTTGTCCTGCTCTTCAGCCGCTGTAGCAACCTGGGTGACATTGTTAGTGATCAAAGCAATGTTCTTAGCCGCTGACTCCATCTGGTCATAGGCCTGACTGGCATCTGCTACGGTTTTAGACACGCGCTGGGTGCTAGACTCCATATCCTGAACAGAAGCGGCCACTTCTTTCTGCAGGGTTTCTATTAGCGTATGTATCTGCTCTGTGGAGTCCTGGGTACGTTTGGCCAGATTGCGCACTTCATCGGCCACCACCGCAAAACCACGCCCCTGATCACCCGCACGCGCAGCCTCAATTGCCGCATTCAGTGCCAGCAGGTTAGTTTGCTCAGCAATTCCCTGAATCACATCAATCATGCCGTAAATATTCTGGCTGCTTGTTGCAACACTCGCAATACGCTCACTCGCCGCATTGATTTCAGTGGCTACACTGCGCACTTCATCCACAGTATGACGGAAAGCCTCTTTGGCATCCCTCAGGGCATCATTGGAATCTTCGGCCTGCTGCGCGGTACGACTGGCCAAGTCAGCTACTTCATTGGCTGTAGCCGACATTTCTGTCATAGCGGATGCGACGCTTTGCATCTCCTCCTGTTGTGAACGTGTCGCTTCGGCAGTCTGTTGTGAAGCCTGGACCAATGATTCACTCTGCTGACGTAACTCACGCGCCGAGCCATTCAGGTCTCGAATCATCAACCCCAGTTTGGCCGTAAAGGCATTAAAACCATTGGCAATACCGATCAACTCAGCATGGCTGTTCACTTCCAGTTTACGGGTCAGATCGCCTTCAGCGCCAGAAAGGTCTTCTACCAGAGCACGCATACTAACCATAGGCTGGGTAGTGAAACGCAACCACAAGCCCAACAGTATGACCGCCAGCAGCAGAAGAACACCACCCAAGGTCACCATAGTCAGAGCTGTATTTTGAAAGCCACCTACAAGGTTAGCTTTAAGCTCCCGTGTCGCCGCAAATGCAACTGCTGTAGGTATACTCACGACGACAGTCCATTCCTGATCAAAGGCCTCAAATTTAACTGGCGCCCTAACCAAAGTGATATCTCCTACCTCACTCAACGCTCCCTGCATCGACGAAAGAGCTGAATGCAGCTCATTATCAGCCTCACTCAAGCGTTTCCCAGCCTGATCCGAGAAGTCACTACTGGCAATCACTACCCCCTTCCCGCTGATTAAATGAATATCAGATTGCCCATCAAACAGATTCTGCTGATAGTCATTAACCTGTTGTTGAATCACCGGTAGATTGATATCGACGCCTACAACCCCTCTGAACTCCTGATCCACAACCACTGGATAAACCAGAGAGGTCAGGAGTTCAACATGACCCTCTTCTATTTCATAGAGATAGGGCTCCATTAAACAGGGAGCCTGGCGATCACGCGCACACAGGTACCATTCCGATTCCCGGATACCGAAGTCATTTAGAGTATCATCGTATTTGAAACTGCTGTCGGGTGTTGGATAAAACACCAACTCTTCACCGTCACGAATCCAGTACAATTCCAGTACACCAGTATCAGAGGAATGCTCCAGATGCGGGCCGATGTTAAACGCATCCTGCCAATCGTAGCCATCGGGTTCAAAGTGGGCATAAGCCGAACTGATGGATGCATTCGCTGCCAGCGTATCCCGCACCATCTGTTTTACCGTAGAACGTTGAAAGGGTGGAGCATCAGCACCGCTGCCACTGGCAGTCGAGCTGATCATGGTACCCAGTGTATTGGGGACATCATAACTACGGTTGATAAACACCGATACTTCTGTTGCTACAGATGATGCTGAATCATGCAGATTACTGACTACCAGTGACTCAAAAGACGTGGAAGCCTGCTCGACCGCCTCCTGTCCATTTTTTTGCATGGTAAACCAGCCCACCAGAATCACAGCTGTCAGTGTCAGAGTAAGCCCCAGCACAGCCCCCAGAATCAACTTAAACCTAAGCGACCAACTCTTCATTCCCCTAACCTTCATATTTTTTATTGATGGTTTAAAAATAACACATTTATTGGTTAACAAAACGCTATCAAACAACTTTTTGATAGCTATATTGCAGGTTTATTATTTTCAACCTATCCCTCTTCGGTTCAGTTATGGCATATTGCAAGGATGCTTAAAAACCCATCAGGAGTTAGCGATGAAACCTGCAGCACAACATCCCGCACCCGCTGATGCAGCGGAGCGCCAGGCAATCAAACCGGTCATCTGCTATCCGACAGACACCCTGCCGCAAGCAGACATGGACAGTTACCTGAAGGCAAGAACCCAACTCAGTTGCACTGAAACACGGCGTATTCCAGCCAGAGAGGCCAGGGTATTTAAAGTACCCGCCGGGAGTTTTTTCCGTATTCTCAGTGTTGAAGGGCCACAAGTTGGTGATCTGAACCTGTTTAACAGCCATAATCCGGAAGAGCATTTTTATTCCGGCAAAACCCGTGCTCTGCACGGCACGCACCTGTCCACCGGCGATCGCCTTTGGAGCAACTTCCCCTACTTAAGACCCCTGGCAACCATCACCCAGGATACTCTCGACTGGTATGGCTTTGATCAGGATGGTGGCAGTGTGCACGATGTAATAGGTACCCGCTGCGACCCCTATACCCATCAACTCTTAAGTGGAGATGCCTATCACCACTGTTGCCATTCCAATCTCTACCGCGCCTTCAGCGAAGCATCCGGACTGCAAGCCTCGCATGTAGAACGCCTGATTCACGATGTGTTGAATGTGTTTATGTGTACCGGTTTTACTCAGGACACCCATCAGTATTTTATGAAAGCCAGCCCGGTCAGACCGGGCGATTATCTGGAGTTTTTTGCCGAAGTGGACCTGACCGGTGTGCTTTCTGCTTGCCCAGGAGGCGATTGTGGCAGCGAACATTCCAGCGATAAGGTTCCATGCTACCCACTGGAGGTGCAGATTTTTACACCCGCACCAGGCACCCTGGAAGGCTGGCAATCACCTGCACCCTCCAGCTACTGTCACCCTGACTGATTCAATAAGGCATAGACCAGCCGGTTAACAGGCGTATCTATACCCGCCTGCTCACCACGCCGGATAACCGCCCCGCAAATAGCCTCAAGCTCCAGTGGTTTACCTTTTTCATGATCCACAAGCATTGAGGTTTTGATCGCATCAAAATCATTTAACAATGCAATCATCTCATCGATATCGCTATCATTCAGATTGACACTATCCACCTGCGCAACCGCGGCAGTCTCGATCATCATCTGGCGCACGCTTTGACCAAAATAGGGATCCTGAACCAGCTCACGTGTGGTCAGGCCGGTCAGCGCTGATAGCGGATTAACGCCATTGTTTATTAACAGCTTGCGCCAGAGTTCGTGAGCAATATCTGGGGTTACTCGTGCTGGTATGCCGGCATCTATAAACACGCTACTCAAATGCTGTAGCCAGCGATAACTATTACTGTCGACACTGTCGGCCTGAGGCCAAGGCCCCATAATGATTTGTGCGGGTCCATCAGCCGCCACACAGCCAGGTGCGGTAATATGCCCACCTATGCGCACAGCCAGGCCACCCAGGGTACGATCAGCACCAATTTGCGCCGCAATCAATGCCTCATTTTCCACACCGTTTTGTAACGACAGTACGGGCGTTGTAGCTGTTTCCAGCCAGTCAGTCATCCGTACCAGCCAGTCCAGTGTGTCAAATGCCTTAAAACACAGCAGAATCAGATCAAATGCATCCGCCGTATAGCGCGCCAGCACTTCAGTTTCTGACAGTGCAACAACCGGCTGGGCAAAATGTAACTCGGCATGCTCAACTTGCAGTCCTTGCTGTTGCATCACCCGAAGGTGCTCACCACGTGCTACAAAGACCACGTCATGGCCGGCCGCCTGCAAGCGTGCGCCGTAATAGCAACCGATACCGCCCGCCCCTACCACAAGAAAACGCATACCCATCTCCTTAACTGGTTTTTTTCTGTCGCAGATAACGACTGATCAGCTTATCCAACTGTGCCGCAAACGCCTGCCTGTCACGCTGATGCAAAGGCGGTGGTCCACCGGTATGCTCACCACTGCTACGTAGGGTTTCCAAAAAATCGCGCATATTCAGACGCGCACCAATGGAGTCCTTGGTAAACAGCTCTCCCCGCGGGCTGAGCACCTGTACCCCCTTGGCAATTAGCTCCGCCGCCAAGGGAATATCACTGGTGATCACCAGATCGCCCGCATTCGACTGACGCACGATTTCGTTATCCGCCACATCAAAACCTGCCGACACCTGCAGAGTACTGATCCAGTCAGATGCCGGTACGCGCATAGCCTGATTCGCCACCAGTATCAAGGGCAACTCGGTACGCATGGCCGCTTTATAGAGTATCTCTTTAATCACCACCGGACAGGCATCCGCGTCGATCCATATTTTCATAATCAGGTCACTTTCAGTAATAATGAGTCAGGTCTGACTCTGTATGGGTGCAAACACCGCACCGGTCAACGCACTCAGATCATCAGGACTCAAGGCTATTTCAAGCCCCCGGCGCCCGGCACTGACGTAGAGGGTAGTAAATGCCTTGGCCGATGCATCAATCACCGTTTTCAGCCGCTTCTTCTGCCCCAACGGACTTACACCACCGAGCACATAACCGGTGACTTTCTCCACTTGTGCCTTATCCGCCATATCGGCTTTCTTGGCACCTAGCGCCTTGGCCATCAACTTCAGATTGAGCTTACCCGAGACAGGCAGCACCGCCACCGCCAACTGCTTACCATCCAGACACACCACCAGGGTTTTAAAAACCTGATCCGCTGGCAGGTTCAGCTTCTCCACCGCCTCATTACCATAGGACGCCGCACTAGGGTCATGTGTGTAACTAAGCACCTGATGTTCAATAGCGGATTTACGGGCAAGATCTATGGCGGGCGTCATAAGCAGCATCCATCCCATTGGCCTGAAAAAAACAAGCGCTAAGCTTAAACCCAAAACGGC
>NZ_JRLB01000042.1 GCF_000764495.1 Nitrincola sp. A-D6 | reverse complement strand
GTGTTAGGCCTGCCGCCAGCGTTCAATCTGAGCCATGATCAAACTCTTCAGTTTAAATTTTCGATAACTAACAGCCGAAACCGCTAACTATCTAAGTCATGCTCAAAAACGTACATCTAAATGAATTCACATATAGGTTGCTTGTTTCTGATTAAGCTTTAATGCCTAACCTGAACAAGCGCCCACACGCATTACCTGATTAATTTGTTAAAGAGCGGCTTGAGCTGCCCGGTGTGTTGGGCTGTTGTCTCAAGCGAGGTGCGTATAGTATAGATCAAAATCAGACAGGTCAACGACTTTTTTGTAGTTATTTTACCTAATCACCAAAACAGAGCAATCGGCTTGCTCAACAACCTTAGAGGTCACTGATCCTATAAGAATATTCTCAACTTTTGAGTGGCTATGGCTGGGTAACATGATCAAGTGCGGCTGCAGTTCACGCGCATATTTCAATATTTCTTTATGCACCACACCTTCGACTGTTTGAACCGCAAAATTTGTGAGCTGCGGTAATGCCTGTTTAATCAGCAAAGTCACTTCATCTTTAAGCACAGACAGCGCACTTTCCACCTCTTCTTTTGGCGTTTGAGCAGACAGCAGCCGCAAAGGCTTCCCTGGCAGTATTGACATAAAATGCATAGCCACATCCTGCTCTCCAAGGTAATTCATAACCTTACTAAGCCCTGCTATGGCAGCGTCTCTATCCTGAATATCAACAGGGAGCAGAATTTTTAAGCTCATCACATTATCCGCAATTTATTCATACGCAAAATAAGCAGTGATGCCTGCTCTCAACGCACCACCATTACTGATATATTACTGTGTTTTACTACATGGGCTGAATTGGGTCCCAGCACATAATCGGCGAACTTACGTTTATTATGAGCAGCCATAACGATCAAATCAGCATCTATCTCTTTTGCAATAGTTACAATCGTCTCCCAGGGAGACCCGTCCGCTACAATACGCTGAACTTGAACCTCATCAGGAATATTTTCCTTCACGAACTTTTTCAACTCGTCCTTGAGCAGCGCATGTGCTTTGCTGGAAAAGTCCTTTGGAAAGAAGGAACCCACCATTGGCATCGAAAAATCAGGCATCACAGTGAGCACATGCAATGAAGCATCATAGGTCTTGCATAAGTTCAGTGCTACAGGCAAGGCACGCTCCCATGAGTTAGGCTCACTTAACACCACAGGCATCAATATTTTGTTATACATAGTTAAAGCTCCTATGCCGCTGTAACAGTTTGACCAGCTTGCCCCTTACGAGCATGCCGGCGTCTTTGCAGCCAATAGACAAGACCAAATAGCATAAATCCAGGCACCCAGATCCACTCTTTAGCCCAACGATCAACCGGAGCACTTACTTCTACTATCTCTTGATCAAAGTCGAAGCCTATGTCAGCCGCCAAACTACCAAATTCAACCATATCAACAAATGCACGATCACCATCCATGTATAACTCAAGCCCCAAGTTTTGCATGCGCTCATCAGCCGTTTGACCACCAGGGACCGGAATCAGTCTATAGGTTACCATTGGATCACCAACATCATCCTCACCAGCAATCTGAACACGCAGATTGCTGCCCTGATCTACCCGCATCAGTGCTTCACTAAATTCAGCTGGCGGTACTGTCTGATAGGGATCATGAATCTTGTCCATCCAATAGCCGGGGCGAAATAGCGTAAACGCCACTAACAATAAAAGCACTGTTTCATACCAGCGACTGCGAGTCAGCATATACCCCTGTGTAGCTGCAGCAAAAATCAACATAGCAATCGTCGACACAATAAATATCAATATTCCCTGTATTACAGTGACATCAATAAGCAACAGGTCAGTATTAAAAATAAACAAGAAGGGCAATGCTGCCGTTCGCATACTGTAATAGAAGGCCTGGAACCCGGTTCGAATAGGATCTCCTCCCGAGACAGCCGCTGCCGCAAAGGAGGCTAACCCCACCGGCGGAGTCACATCCGCCATAATACCGAAGTAAAATACGAACAAATGCACCGCAATCAAAGGTACCAACAGACCATTCTGCTGGCCCAGGGTAACCACAACAGGAGCCATTAGTGCCGCAACAACAATATAGTTAGCTGTTGTTGGCAAACCCATCCCCAAGATCAGACTCAGCACAGCCGTGAGCAGTAAAATCAGCATCAGATTGCCCATGGCCAAAGTTTCAACCACATCAGCTAATAGATTGCCCACCCCTGTCTGCGATACAGCCCCAACAACGATACCAGCAGCCGCAGTTGCTATGCCTATACCGATCATATTACGGGCACCTGCCACCAAGCCATTCCACAGGTCTTGAACACCTTCTCTCAGGTCATCCTGTACCTTGCTCCTACCTCTGAACAAGGCAATCAAGGGGCGCTGTGTCAGCATAATAAAAATCATGAACACGGTTGCCCAGAAAGCAGATAGACCCGGCGACAGACGCTCCACCATCAAACACCAGACCAACACAACAACCGGTAGAATGTAATGCAATCCAACCATGACCGTCGGGCGAGTTTGTGGCAAATGAATAACTTCAGAATTTGGATCATCCAGCTCAAGCTCAGGATATCTTGCACCTAGTTTTAACAAACCCACGTAGGCTATCGCCAAGGCTACGGAAACTACCCAAGGAGTAGCATCACCCAGAAAAGGCTTAAGCAACCCAGTCCATAGTAAACAGCAAAAGACAGCGCCATAATCAGAATAAGGCCAGTCATAAAGCTGATCACTTTATTAAGCAAGGGCCTGGCAGGGTTAGCCGATGGCAATCCCTGCATATTGGCTTTAAGCGCTTCGAGGTGCACGATATACATCAGTGCAATATACGAAATTAAAGCTGGAAGGAACGCATGCTTAATCACTTCCACATAGGATATGCCCACATACTCAACCATCAGAAAGGCTGCAGCTCCCATAACCGGCGGCATAATCTGACCATTAACCGATGATGAAACCTCAACTGCACCAGCCTTTTCCGAACTGAAGCCTACACGCTTCATCATCGGAATAGTAAAGGTACCTGTGGTCACTGTATTGGCAATCGAAGAACCGGAAATCAAGCCCGTCATTCCGGAGGCCACTACAGCGGCTTTCGCCGGACCTCCACGATAGTGCCCAAGCAAAGAGAAGGCGACCTTTATAAAATAATTACCTGCGCCCGCCTTATCCAGCAGGGCACCAAAAAGTACAAAAAGAAACACAAAGCTGGTTGAAACACCCAGCGCGATGCCAAACACCCCCTGAGCAGATACCCATTGATGGTTAACCAAACCATTTACACTGACGCCTCCATGGGCCACGATGCTTGGCATGTAGGGTCCCAACAGGCTGTAGAGAAGAAATACCGAAGCAACAATCACCAGCGGTGGCCCAAGCGCACGACGTGTCGCTTCCAACAACAACACCAAGCCCACCACACCGACAACCACATCTTGGGTGATAGGCGCTCCCGGACGTCCAGCTAGCTGTGTATAGAAAATGTAGATATATAGCGCACAAAAAGCTGCGACTAACCCAATAGCCCAGTCAGCCAAAGGAATGCGATCACGTGGTGAACGCTTGAAGCCGGGTAGGCCATAAAAGCCAGAGTTAAGGCGAAAGTCAGATGAATTGAGCGGGCTTCCGTTGAGTTAAAAACACCAAAGCCAAAAATAAATGGTAGTGGCGATGCAATCCACAACTGAAACAACGACCAAGCCGCAGCAATGCTAACCAGCAACTTTCCCTGGAACCCGACCGGTGCTCGCGCCCCCGTATCGGAAGCCGCTACCATTTCCTCAAGATCTACTGCCGGTTTTTCAGGCTGATGTGTATCGTTAGTCATCTGCTTGCCCTGTAGTCATGTTCAGAGAGCCACGGGAGGTCGAGGTTTGTGGCCTCTACGTCCTTACCTTTACAACTTGGTTAAAGCTAAATAATACTAAGACTGGCATCCCTGCAATCATTCACGCACCGCTCCTGCGCATAAAAAATGCGCGACGGGTCAGGACGCGCATTTCGTTTATCTAGCTGCAGTCTTACTCCTGCATCCAACCACGCTCAACATAATAGCGCATTGCGCCATCATGAATCGGTGCAGTTAAACCGTCAGCGATCATATCGGCTTCGTTCAGGTTTGCGAAAGCAGGATGGAGGCGCTTAAAGCGATCAAAGTTCTCAAACACAGCTTTAACTGTATGATAAATTGTCTCGTCATCAACACCTGCATGGCTAACAAAGGTCGCAGCTACACCGAAGGTCGGTACGTCTTCATCATTGCCACGATAGAGTCCGCCTGGAATCACAGAACGGGTGTAATAAGGATAAGCATCAACCAGCTCATCAATTTCTGTACCTGTCACTGATACCAGTTTCGCATCAACTGTAGTTGTAGCTTCCTGAATTGAACCATTCGGGTGACCTACCACATACACCATGGCATCAATATTGTTATCTGCCAGAGCAGACGCCTGTTCAGCTGCATCCAACTGTGATGCCAGAGCAAAATCATCAACAGTCCAACCCATGGCATTCATTACAACATCCATGGTATTGCGCTGACCTGAACCAGGATTACCAATATTTACTCGCTTACCTTTTAAATCAGCGAAATCGGCAATACCGGAATCGGCGCGAGCGACAACAGTCAAAGGCTCACCGTGCATAGTAAACACTGAGCGCATGTCACCCCAGGCACCATCTTCTTCAAAGTTACCTTCACCATTGTAGGCACGGAAGTGAACATCTGACTGCACGACCCCCATATCCAGCTCGGCGTTTTTCATGCCATTTACGTTAGCCACTGAGCCCCCAGTTGAAGGAGCGTTACAGCGAACACCATGCTCATCAGTATTACGGTTTACCATGCGGCAAACCGATTGGCCTACAACGTAATAAACACCGGTTTGCCCACCGGTACCAATAGTAATATATTTCTGTTCTGCGACAGCCTGGGTCGAAAATGCAGTTGCACCAAGTACAATGCCCGTCACGGCTGCTGCTAAAGAAAGACGCTTCATATAACTTACCTCATCAGGTTTATATTTTATTTTACTGCCCGGACTAATTTGACCGGATTAATACATGAACTGTAAGTGCTCGCTGTCAGTCAGCGGAGCTTTTCCTGCATCACAGGATGCATATAACTAAAGTCTAAAAATAGACCATTAAGCAATAATTATCAAAGTATTATCCTTCTTCAGGCCGTATAAGGCCTTTTTCTTCATAAAATTGCCGAGCACCGGGATGCAGGGGCGCCGTCAGTGCTTCTCGCACCATCGCTTCTGGCGTTAACTCAGCAAATGCCGGATGTAGTCCTTTGAATGTATCTAAATTAGTAAATACAGCTTTTACCAACGCATATATCACTTGATCTGGTACACCGGAGTGTGTCACCAGTGTCGCTACTACACCAAATGAGTTCACTTCACCTTGATTTCCCTTATACATTCCTGCAGGAATAGTTGAAAAACGATAATAACTACGCTCCTCAACCAGCGAGCGCACCTGCTCATCATCAACCTCTACAATACGCACATCGCAGGTAGTGGTTGCCTCCTGAACCACACCACTGGGATGCCCTACCGTGTACACAGTTGCATCGATTCGGTTATCGCACAAAGCACTAGCCTGCTCAACCGGCCCAAAGGTTCTTGCTTCCCGAAAGTCATCTAACTCCCAGCCCTTGGCTTCCATCAACACTTGCATAGTGGCATATTGTCCTGAACCAGGACTACCAACATTCACCCGCTTACCTTTTAGATCATCCAGTTTGGTTATACCTGCATCTGCTCTTGCCAACACAGTAAAAGACTCTGAATGCAGTGAAAACACAGAACGCAAATCAGCACCAGACTCCTCATGTACAAATGACTCAGAGGTCCCTAAATAGGCATGATGCTGCCAGTCAGATTGTGCTAACCCCAGCTCAAGCTCACCCGTCTGTAGCGCCGTCAAATTAACCACCGTCCCACCCGTGGCACGAACAGCACAGCGTACTCCATGCTCAGATCGAGTCCGGTTCACCAACCGACATATCGCTCCCCCAGCTGGATAATATACCCCCGTAACACCACCGGTACCGATAGTTATCGAAGTACTCATACTTGGATCTGATTGTGCAAACGCTGTGGTGCTTAGGCCAGCCACCAACAGCCAGGCGGCCATGAGTCCTTTGTGTTCACTGAGCATGTTCTTTTCTTTCCTTACAACACCTGTATTAATCAACATTGGAATCTTTCTAGTATTAGCCACATGAGTAAATATCGCCAACTATTAGCAAAACCGAACAGGGGAATTATGCTATAAATCAGTATAGTCTATAGCTATGTCTTTTTCCGGTTCAGGATCCCTGCCATGTACAACCTTCCAACTCTCGAAGCGACCCAAGAAATCACCTCTATAGCCGTATTAACCAGCGGTGGCGACTCTCCCGGCATGAATGCAGCTATACGAGGCGTGGTACGAACAGCCCTGAGCTATGGCATCACTGTCTGGGGTATCCATAGAGGGTTCACCGGGCTGTTGCAAAATGATATTGAAACACTATCTTCAGCATCGGTTTCCAATATTGTTCAGCGTGGTGGGACTTTTCTCAAAAGCGCTCGCTGCCCTGAGTTCCATGACCCGGCATATCGCAAACAAGCAGCAAATATACTGCAACAACGAGGTATCGAGGCATTAATTGTCATTGGTGGTGATGGCTCACTAACTGGCGCTCACCTGCTTGAAGAGGAAACCGGTATTTTAGTTATCGGCCTTCCAGGTACGATAGATAATGACATTTTTGGAACCGAAGACTCCATAGGCTTTGATACCGCCATGAATACAGCTCTGGATGCTATCGACCGTATCCGGGATACGGCTGACTCTCATGAGCGCCACTTTTTAGTTGAAGTCATGGGACGTAATTCGGGCTTTCTTGCCACACATGTTGGTATAGCCGCCGGTGCCGAAATGATCCTGGTACCTGAATACGCGGTTAATATCGAGGAAGTTGCCCTGCAACTGGCCACATCCCGTAAAGCCGGCATTGGCTCCAGTGGTATTATTGTCGTTGCTGAGGGTAATCAGCCCGATCTAACCACCAAAATTGCCCAAGAACTACAACAGCATGGGCTGACACCACACATTTCCATTCTCGGGCATATTCAGCGTGGCGGTCGCCCCAGTGGCCACGACCGGGTGTTGGCATCCTGCCTTGGAGCCGTTGCTGTCGAATACCTTCTGGCTGGCTACAGTGACATCATGGTGGGTGTAAATAACGGCGAAGTCGTCGACATACCGTTGGATGATCTGATCCGCTACAGAAAAGGGCTGGACCCGGAGTTGCTTAAAATTGCCCTGCAATTACATAAATAAACGCAACTGATTACCGGGACAGGTTAATCACTCTCGCGCTCTACCGAAACTTCAAGAGCTCGGCCTATAACCACACGAATTGAAACCGGAGCACAGCAAACTGAGCAGTCTTCTGTATATTCCTGGTCTCCACCACTACAGTCTACCGTCAGCGAGAAAGTCTCGCTGCAATATGGGCAAACCAGATCAACCGTTTCTAATGGATTCATCATCTTCTCCTGCATCAGCAATACGACCAGTTTTTGGAACAGCAACGATGCCGCCATAAAGCAGCACGTTTGCTCCACTTAGCTTAGTCCAAATGCGACTGCACGCAGAAGTTGATCTCATAATGTTTGCTTACCCATAAATACGGGTACAGTTTCGTCCTGTGGACTTGGCCTGATAAAGCGCTTGGTCGGCATGCTTAAGCAAGCGCTCGGCTGAATCAGTTACCCCCGCTTGGAAACAGGCTATACCGATACTAACTGAAATACTGACTGACTTATCCGGTAACAATGCAATTTTACGGCATTCGGCATGCAAGGACTCTGCGATTCGAAGAGCCTCTTCAACCGTTATTTCTGGAAAAATCAATATAAACTCTTCACCACCAAAGCGCGCAGCCAATTCACCGGGTCGCTGAGTAAAGGTCTGAAATATTCTCGCCATTTCCTGTAGGCATTCATCACCCAGTTGATGTCCATAGCTATCATTCAGTCGCTTAAAGTAATCAATATCGATCATCAGAACAGCAAGCGGGTGGTGATAACGCAAAGAACGCCCCACTTCCACATCCAACATCTGATCCAGGCAGCGACGGTTAGCCAGCCCAGTTAATCCATCGATTTGAGATAAACGCTCAAGCTCCTGATTTGCCTTCTGCAACCTGTAAGCAAGACTGGAGTAATCTTCTATCGACAGACGTATGGTATCCAGCTCTTTAAAGCAAAGCGGCTGTAATGTGATTGGCTGCTCACCTTGGCCTTCAATTGCGCGTAAACCATTGACTAACAGTTGCACAGGTCGAAGGATAAGTCGCTGAAATGAAAACAGGATGATAGCTGAAAAAAAGATCAGTAAGGCAATCAAAATCAGAAAATAGTTACTGATTTTCAAGGCATCTTCAGCAATATCGCGGGTAATCAACCGCGCCTTCAGCGCAGCATCAGAACTGAGGTATGAGGACAAGTTTTCAATCCGTTGATGTGTATCCGCAACCAACCAATCCAGTTGCACATTAAGGTCAGATATAAAATTGATATTATAGTGCAAGCTCTCGTAACCATCTGGCGTCATACGAGTCTGGAGGCGTTCCAGGGTATTTTGCATACTCTGTTGCTGAATAGACTGAACCGAGATAGCAGAAAAAAAGCCAACGAAATAGCTCAAATCAGTATAGTCGACTGTATTCAGTTGCGCCTGCACCTGTTTCTGCAGCTCACGTTGCAACTGCCTTACACTTAGCATTTCACGGATATCAAACATGATATTGTTAGCTTCTGACATCAGGTAAGTGTCCTGATCCAGCATAAAGCTATGAATAATTACCTGTGATAGCAATCGGTAATGCCTTTCTTCTGCAGCATTTTGCACTCTATATGCAGCATCAAGGTAAGTACCAAGCTTCTCTACTTTCAATGCATCCTGCTGTGTTCGGGCCAACTCGGGTAGATAGTCTTCAGCTGTAGCTTCGGTTTTAGACGAAATATCTTTAAGCAGCCCGAGCGACAGCGTCAGTGCCAGGGTAAATATCAGCAACAGACCCAACACAACCATCAGCAGGGTAACTGACATTTTAAACTGTGGAAAAAATTTTGGGTGTGCCATATTAATAGATGCTAAACGGAATGTACTTACGATTTATGCGCTCATAAGTACCGTTTAACCGAATGGTTATCAGTGCCTGATTGATAGCTGATCGCAGTGCCTCATTACCTTTCTGAATAGCGATATGTGCATCTGTTTTCAGCAACTCATCAATCAGCGGCTCTGCAATAAAGTCAAATTGGGTACCTTCAGCTGACTGCAGAAAACTTAAAAGATTGATACTATCTGATAGCACCAAATCCACTTCACCGGACACCAGTTGCGCCAACGCCTGCTCCTGACTTTCAGTAACAATAATGTCAGCCGCCGGGTAACGTGATCTAAGAAATGCTTCCTGGACAGTACCAATACCTGTTGCCAGGCGGACTCCTTCAAGTGATTCAGGGTTATTATTAGAGTACTTATATGGATTGCCAACGAAAACTGAATGGCTACGGTAGTAGTAATCGCTGAAATCAACACGCTGTTCTCGTTCAGCGGTCCTAGCCATACTGGCAACAATCAACTGATAATCGCCTTCTTCTATACCATCCAGTATATCAATCCAGGGTACAGCGATAAGTTCACAGTCCCGCTGCATAGCCTCACAAAGTGCATAGGCTATATCCACATCAAATCCAGTCAGATTTCCTGACTCATCAAAATAGCTGAACGGCGGATAAGCCCTTCTGTTGCAATGATCAGTGGGTCTGCCTGCGCAAACCCCAACCATCCAACAAGTAGTATGCCCAACCAGCTGTTTGTTTTTTTTCTTATCATTACAAACATCCCTGATTATTTAAAACAGTGAACTATAATCTTACTTCGATTCCCCGCGACTGCATATATTGCTTCGCCTCCGGGATGGAGTACTCATTAAAATGGAAAATTGATGCAGCTAAAACCGCATCTGCTTTTCCCTTCAGAATACCATCAACCAAATGATCAAGATTACCCACACCACCAGAAGCGATCACTGGCACATGCACCGCCTCACTAATAGCGCGCGTAACACCCAGGTCAAAGCCTGATTTCATACCATCCTGATCCATTGAGGTCAGCAGGATTTCACCCGCCCCCAGCTTGACCATTTTTTCAGCCCACTCGACGGCGTCCAATCCAGTGGGTTTACGACCACCATGGGTAAAAATTTCCCATCGATCAACTTCGCCCGGCAGAGAGACTTTTTTAGCATCAATCGCCACAACAATACATTGTGAACCAAAACGCGATGCTGCTTGCTGAACGAAATCAGGGTTAAATACGGCGGCAGTATTAATCGAAACCTTATCGGCACCCGCATTCAGCATACGGCGAATATCTTCACAGGCTCGAATACCACCACCCACCGTCAACGGAATAAAAACTTCAGCCGCCATACGCTCTACCGTATGTACTGTGGTTTCCCGGCCTTCATGACTGGCGGTAATGTCCAGAAAAGTGATTTCATCAGCGCCTTGTTGTTCATAGCGACGGGCGATTTCAACCGGATCACCCGCATCACGAATATCCAGGAACTTGACCCCTTTCACAACCCGACCATTTTCAACATCCAGGCAGGGATAATACGCTTAGCCAGTCCCATTTCAGCTCCTTATGCCTGACTCAATTGGTCACTGAGTGCCTGAGCTTCTGCCACGTCCAGAGTACCTTCATAAATAGCACGACCGGTAATAGCACCCAGAATACCCTTTTCAGCGACCGCTGCAAGACGACGAATATCCTCTATATCGGTAACACCACCTGATGCGATCACCGGTATACCCGCCTCCTGCGCCAGTGCGACGGTCGCTTCCACATTCACCCCCTGCATCATGCCATCACGGCTGATATCAGTATAAACGATGGAAGAAACACCATCATTGCGGAATTGAATCGCCAAATCTGTGGCTTTAACACTAGAGACTTCAGCCCAGCCGTCAGTGGCTACATAACCATCCTGCGCATCCAGGCCAACAATAATATGACCGGGAAAACGCTTGCACATCTCGGTTACAAAAGCCGGATCTTTCACTGCTTTGGTACCAATAATGACATACTCAACGCCCGCATTCAGATAAGCTTCAATGGTTTCTGCGGTACGGATTCCACCACCGATCTGAATCGGCAGATCAGGATAAGCCTGAGCAATGGCTTTAACTATTTCACCATTAACCGGCTCTCCGGCAAATGCGCCGTTCAGATCGACCAGGTGCAAACGCCGACAACCGGCTTCGACCCATTTGGCCGCCATATCAACCGGGTTATCCGAGAACACCGTAGAGTCATCCATGCGCCCTTGACGCAGACGCACACATTTACCATCTTTCAGATCTATTGCAGGGATAATCAGCATATTTCTTTCCAGTTATTCAAAATCGGTTATAACCCAGTTGTCCCGCTAATCGGTCAGACTGCTCAGGCACAGCCATCCCAACTGAGGAAGTTCTGCAGCAATTGAAGGCCAGCCTGCTGGCTTTTTTCAGGGTGGAACTGAACAGCAAAGACATTCTTATGTGCCAAAGCCACATCAAAGGGCACACCATATTCGCAAGTGCCAGCTACCTGTTCAGTCTGCGCCAGTTTTACATAATAGCTGTGCACAAAGTAAAAACGGCTATTATCTTCAATCCCCTGCCAAAGCGGATGAGCCTTAGCGTGCCTGACCTGATTCCAGCCCATATGAGGAACTTTCAAGACCTGATCATCAGCATCACGCAGCTCATTGCCAAAAAAGTTTACCCGTCCGGAAAACTCACCCAGACAATCCACACCACCATTTTCTTCAGAGAAATCCATCAGCGCCTGAAAGCCAACACAGATCCCCAAGAAAGGCTTTCCAGAACGTATCGCCTCAGCCACTTCAGCATCAACACCCAAGCGACGTATTTCAGCCATACAGTCTCGAATCGCACCCACGCCTGGTAACAGGACCCTGTCGGCATCCCGCACTTTTTGCGGATCGGCGGTTACCAGCACTTCTACATCAGGATTAACATGCTCCAGCGCTTTGGCAACCGAATGCAGGTTTCCCATGCCATAATCGATAACGGCAATACGGCTCATATTTACAGACATCCCTTGGTTGATGGCATCATACCCTGAGCGCGTGGATCTTCTTCCAGCGCCATACGCAAGGCACGACCAAAGGCCTTAAATATAGTTTCAGCCTGGTGGTGACTGTTTTTACCTTTCAGGTTATCGATATGTAAAGTGACCTTGGCATGGTTAACAAAGCCATGGAAAAACTCACTGAACAGGTCTACATCGAAGCTACCGATACGGCCACGGGTAAACTCAACATTCATCTCCAGCCCAGGGCGCCCGGAGAAATCAATCACCACCCGTGATAAAGCTTCATCCAAAGGCACATAAGCATGGCCATAGCGACGAATGCCTGTTTTATCCCCAACCGCCTGACTGAACGCCTGTCCCAGAGTGATGCCGACATCTTCCACTGTGTGATGGTCATCAATATGCAGATCACCCACCGCATTCACTTCCAGGTCAATCAGACCATGACGGGAGATCTGGTCCATCATGTGATCCAGAAAGGGCACACCGGTATCCGCCTCGAACTTGCCGCTCCCATCCAGATTAACGGCAACGGTAATCTGGGTTTCCAGAGTGTTCCGGGTAACTCTGGCTGTGCGCTGCGCCATAACATTCTCCGCAAATAATTCAGTAAATGCTGCTATTATACGGTATAGAAGCTGCCAACGGCAGGGCTGGAGTTGAGAGAGATCGGGTTAATTATTTACGACTTTATTTTTCCTTTACAAACAAACTGTGAGAGATACCTATGAAACGCTTTGTCAAAATCGTTGCAGCCACTTTTGTCGTTGTGGTTCTGGTTGTAGCCATAGGACTTTTTTACATTACATCTGTAATGGATCCAAATGACTACAAACCCAGGATTGAACAACTTGCACTCGAAAAAGCGGGACTGGATATTAACATTGAAGGTGATATCGCCTGGTCTCTTTATCCCTGGCTGGGCATGCAAACCGGTGCTATACACATTGCATATCCGGAAAAACCACAACTTGCCAGCCTGACATCGGCGCAGGTTTCGCTGCAATTGATGCCGCTGCTATCCGGTCAGGTAGAGATGAGCGACTTAATACTGGAAGGCCTTTCCCTCACGCTAACCAAAGATACTGAAGGTAATGTAAACTGGGCAGGTGAATCAACAGGAACAACCGAAGCCCCAACTGCTTCAAGCGCTGAAGCCGCCAACCCAGCCACGACCACCGCGGATATTGACCTGAACATCGAATCTGTCTCGGTTAAGCAAGCGGGCATTCAGTACACTGACCTGGCTGAGAATAGCCGTATCGAGCTGAGCAACCTGACACTGACAACAGGCAACGTACGTTTGGATCAGCCGATTGCTACCGAATTAAGCTTTAATTTACGCTTATTTGAAGGTGCGGATGTCGTCACTGAAGCCAACACCAAACTGGACACGCAACTTCTGATCAACCAGGACTTAAAACGCTTTAATCTGGCAAATACCCAGATAAACCTGCAACTGGGAGGCAGCAACCTGCCACCGAACCTGCCCGCAATCAATTTGCACTCTGATATCCTTCTCAATCTTCTCGAAGAGAGCCTGAGCATAGATCAGCTAAGCCTGTCTCTTGGCAGCCTGGCATTGCAGGGCCAGCTAAGCCTGCAGAATTTTAATGAACCTGACATCAGTGGGCGTATCGATGCAGCACCCTTTAATTTGAAGGCGCTGTTGACCGAACTTGGGCAGCCACCCCTCACTACGCAAAATGCCAGCGCACTTCAGCAAGTAGGCTTTTCAACGCAACTCACCGGCAACCTCAAGGCTATCAGCTTGTCACCACTGAGCCTTACTCTGGATGACACACTATTAACCGGGTCTGCAGGCATTAATCTGCAAACTGGGCAGCTATCCCTGGCACTCAAGGGCAATTCACTGAATGCCGATCATTATCTGCCACCACAAGCAGCCACTACAGCCACCTCTGATAGTAACAACACCAACAACCAAGCCAACCAAGGTAACGCAGGCTGGTCACAGGAGGAGATACTCCCGGTTGATAGCTTAAAAACACTGAACCTGTCTCTGGAACTGGACCTGGAAACATTGATCCTGGAACAGCGTCACATCAATAATCCTGGCATCAGCCTGACTGCTGAAGGAGGGCTGATCAATCTCAGTCGACTGACTGCTCAGCTCTATTCAGGTCAGCTCAATGCCAGCGGCGTCCTGGATGCTCGAAGCACACCGGTATCAACGCAGGCAAACCTTCAAGTCAGCGACATACAGGTGGGCGAACTGTTAAAAGAGATGGCTGATTCAGACGCCGTCAGCGGTCGGTTTTCAACCCAGGCCGCACTAACCACCAGTGGTGGCTCAATACATGCCATGATCAACAACCTGAATGGCTCTGCCAGTATCAGTATGCAAGAGGGTGTGCTGCAAGGTATAGATATGGCACAAACTGTGTGCCAGGGTATTCAGACAGTGACTTCTTTAGGCATCAACACCCAGCAGGTTGATAAATCCACCCCCTTCGCTGACCTTCTGGGTAACTTCCGTATCCGCAAGGGTATCGTAGAAAACAACGACCTCAGCGCTACCCTGGATGCCATGCTGGTTAAAGGGCAGGGCAGTGTAGATCTTCCCGCTCAGGCTATCGATTACCGTCTGGGCTTCACTATTCAGGAGAACCTGTTCCAACAAACCTGCTCGGTGAACAACCGGCTTGAAGGTCTGGAACTACCAATCAATTGCAAAGGCCAGTTTGATACGCCTCCAGCACAGATGTGCCGACCGGATACCAGCGTCTTTACACAGCTGCTACGCCAGGAAGTGCAACGCAAAATTGAAGAGCGTATCGGTGGCAGTGTTGAAGAACAGATAAAGGAGCGTATCGGTGGCGAAGAGGGGGCCCGGGATTTAATCAGGGGATTGTTTCAATAAATGCCCCTATGCACACCCAACACCGTGAGTGACGCTCTACTATACTGGTTTGACCAGCATGGGCGTCATGACTTGCCTGGCAGTCGGAAAAATCACCTTATTACACCTGGGTTTCTGAGATTATGTTGCAGCAAACCCAGGTCAAAACGGTCATTCCCTATTTTCTGCGCTTTATGGCTGAATTTCCTGATGTACATGCCTTAGCTGAAGCGCCCGTCGACAAGGTTCTACATCACTGGACCGGGCTGGGGTATTATGCCCGTGCTCGCAATCTGCACAAAGCCGCACAGATTATTTGTCAGGATTTTAACGGTCAATTCCCTGACACCCAGGCCGCACTGGAAACCTTACCTGGCATCGGACGCTCAACAGCAGGCGCCATACTATCCATCGCGTTAGGAAAAAAAGCCGCAATTCTGGACGGCAATGTGAAGCGGGTGCTGGCTCGCTATCATGCCGTACAGGGCTGGAGTGGCAATGCAGCCGTCCTTAAACAACTCTGGGCCCTGGCTGAAAAACACACACCAGAGCAGCGCAATGGCGACTATACTCAGGCTATTATGGACCTGGGGGCCACGCTCTGCCGTCGAAGTAAGCCTGATTGTGCTGCCTGTCCGCTTAACGCTGACTGCCGTGCCCTGGCATTGGGAATCACTGATCAATTGCCAACACCCAAACCACGTAAGAGCCTCCCAGTCAAAACGGTCAGCCTGGCTATAGTGCGCAATTCAGCCGGTGAAATCTGGCTACAACAACGGCCACCCACTGGGATCTGGGGAGGGCTGTGGAGCCTGCCCGAAATTGATGACCCCGGATTACCCTTCATCTTGCCGAAGCATCAGCCCGATGAGATCCTGGCTGTTTTGAAGCATAGCTTCAGCCATTATCATCTACACATCACCCCGCAGGTATACCAATTAAAAAACCCTGAAAACTGTGTGATGGAAGCCACTAACGGTCTCTGGTATAACATAGGCCAGCCGCAGCAGGCGATTGGCCTGGCTGCACCGATTAAAAAGCTGCTTCAGCAGCTGCACATTCACTCTATCCACCCCTCGGGTGATTCAGGAGCAACAGATGAGTCGTAGTGTTTTCTGTCGCAAGTATAAGCAAGAGTTGGAAGGCTTAGATAAGCCACCCTATCCAGGCCCGACAGGCCAAAATATTTATGAAACCATTTCCAAACAGGCATGGCAGGCATGGACTGAACATCAGACTATGCTGATCAATGAAAAACACCTGAACATGATGGACCCGGCAAGTCGGAAATTTCTGCAGGAGCAGATGGAAAAGTTTTTTGCCGGTGAAGAGTATGAACAAGCCGAGGGCTATGTTCCACCCACTGAAAAATAAACTATTCCACCGACTCAGGTAATGGACGGCGACGCTTCTCTTCGGCTCGCCGCATCAGGTACCAGGCAATAAAGGCAATCACAGAGACAGCCAGAATAATCAAGGTCGCTAAAGCGTTGATCTTCGGTGACACACCGAGCCTGACCGATGAAAAAACCACCATGGGCAGGGTGGTGGCACCTGGCCCTGAGACAAAGCTGGCAATCACCAGGTCATCCAGGGACAGGGTAAAAGCCAGCAACCAACCAGAGATCAGTGCCGGGGTAATGATCGGGATCGTAATCAGAAAGAAGGTTTTAAAAGGTGTCGCCCCGAGATCCAGGGCGGCTTCTTCTATGGACATATCCAGCTCGCGCAGGCGCGATGACACCACCACAGCTACATAAGCACTGCAAAAAGTCGTGTGCGCTATCCAGATAGTCACCATGCCACGATCAGTTGGCCAACCGATAATCTGCGCCATATGCACAAACAGCAGTAACAGCGAAAGGCCTGTAATCACTTCGGGCATTACCAGCGGTGCTGTAATCATACTCGACAACATGGTTCGTCCACGAAAACGATTAAAGCGCGTCATTACCATGGCAGCAAGGGTTCCGATACACACCGCCATGGTGGCTGAATAAAAAGCAATTCTGAGACTCATCCACACGGCTGATAACAACTGTTGATCACGGAAGAGTTCTATATACCATTGCGTTGAGAAACCAGCCAGACGGTCACCAGCCGTGATGAGTTAAACGAATAAAATATTAAAATAGCCATGGGGATATACAAAAATAGCAATCCCACCACCAGCATGACTTTGGAGAAGCTGAGATTTCTTAACCTAGCCATTCTTTTCCATCTCCCTGGACTGATAACGGTGGAAAAGAATAATGGGTATGATCAGCAATCCCAGCATGATAACTGCCAGCGCGGAGGCTACAGGCCAGTCGCGGTTATTAAAGAACTCCTCCCACAGCACCTTACCGATCATCAATGTATTCGGGCCACCGAGTAGCTCTGGGATTACGAATTCACCCACTGCGGGAATAAACACCAGCATGGAACCGGCGATGATCCCACCTTTCGACAAGGGCAAAGTGACTCGCCAGAAGGTATTGATCTTGCGCGAACCAAGGTCTGAAGCCGCTTCAAGCAAGCTGGCATCCATTTTCACCAGATTGGCATAGAGGGGCAAAATCATAAATGGCAGGTAGGCATAGACAATACCGATGACCACAGCAAAGTTGGTGTTCATCATCCTGAGCGGCTCGTTAATTACCCCGAGCCATAGCAGAAAATTATTCAGCAACCCCTGATTGCTCAGGATACCCATCCAGGCATACACACGAATCAGGAAGGAGGTCCAGGAAGGCAGCATAATCAGCAACAGCAGAACCAACTGCCACTGCAGGGGTGCACGCGCCATGGCATAGGCCATCGGATAGCCCAGCAACAGGCACAAGAGTGTCGAAATAAAAGCTATTTTCAAAGAACCGATATAAGCGGATACGTAAAGACTGTCTGACGCCAGGAAAATATAGTTGCCCAGATTCAACACAACAGAGATAGTCTGGTCGATATAGCTAAACACTGGTTGATAGGGCGGAATAGCGATCATTGCCGACGAAAAACTGATTTTTAACACCAGCGCAAAGGGCAGCAGAAAAAACAACAACAGCCAGATAAAGGGTATGCCGAAAACCAAAAACCGGCCACCGGGTAACGCTTGTCGGATCTTGTTCAGCATACTAAGCCTCCGCGCATACTACTTAATCCCAGAGCACAACTGGACTGGAATCATCCCAACTGACAAATACGGAGTCTTCCCAGGTGGGTCGATCACCGCGTCGCTCAGTGTTAGCAATGCTGGCCTGAATGATTCTGCCTGATGGCAACTGGACATAGTAGACCGAAAAACCGCCTAAATAGGCAATGTCATGTACCTTACCAGAGCACCAATTATAGTCTGAATCAGGCTGATCGCGACTGATCAGGGTTTTTTCCGGTCGCAGCGCCACCATAGCCCGTTCACTTTCTGCACGGGTGCTAACCCCATGACCGATATAGACAGGTTGATCCAGTTCCGCACAGGACAGGGTGAGGCTATCAGTTTCGTCTTCCTGGATACGGCACTCAAATATATTCACAGACCCAATAAACTCAGCAATCATCCGGCTATTAGGACTCTCGTAAATATCGATGGGGGAACCTATCTGCGCAATCCAGCCTTCCGACATAATCGCGATGCGGCTGGCCATGGTCATGGCTTCTTCCTGATCATGGGTCACCAGCACACAGGTCACACCCACTTTCTCCAGGATATCCACCACTTCCAGCTGCATTTCAGTACGCAGTTTTTTATCCAGCGCCCCCATAGGCTCATCCAGCAACAACAGCTTGGGCCGCTTGGCTAAAGACCGGGCCAGGGCAACACGTTGGCGCTGCCCGCCGGATAACTGCGCCGGTCGGCGCTTGGCATACTTATCCATTTTTACCAGCCGTAGCATCTCCGCCACACGCTGATTCACTTCAGCTTTGGGAATCTTGTCCTGTTTCAGGCCAAAGGCGATATTCTGCTCCACGGTCATGTGCGGGAACAGGGCATAGGACTGAAACATCATATTAATCGGACGCTCATAGGGTGGCAGGTCGGTAATATCTATGCCATCCAGGATAATGCGCCCTTCACCGGGCTTTTCAAAGCCCGCCAGAATACGTAGCAGGGTGGATTTACCGGAACCGGAACCGCCTAGCAGTGCAAAAATTTCACCTCGGGTAATGTCCAGGCTGACATTATCCACCGCCAGCACATCATCAAAATACTTACTCACACCCTGTATTTGCAACAGCACCTCAGTCGCGGCTTCAGTCTCCAGTGGTTTCTTCACAGCATTTGAGCCACTCGGCATGCGTAAGCCCTCCAATCATGTGCAACTAAAAGCTGGCTACCGACCCAAGTCGACAGCCAGTGTGCTATTAACGTCCAGACTTAACCCGGTTCCAGGTACGCGTAACGATACGCTGGGCATCCAGCGGGCGTTCTTTGGCGATGAACAGGTGTTCTTTGACTTCAGCTGTCGGGTAGATAGATGGGTCGTTAAGAATATCCTCATCCACAAACTCATCAGCCGCCGCGTTAGGGTTGGCATACCAGACATAGTTGGTGATATCGCCAATAATTTCCGGCTTCAGCAGAAAGTTAATCAAAGCATGCGCATTGTCTACATTCGGGGCGCCATCAGGAATAGCCAGCATATCGAACCACAGTGCCGCACCTTCCTTGGGGATGGTATAGACAATAACATTGCCGTTGTCCGCTTCGTCAGCACGATCAGCCGCTTGCAAAATATCACCGGAGTAACCGGCACCGACACAGATTTCGCCGTTAGCCAGATCGGAAATATAACGTGAGGAATGGAAGTAAGTAATATGTGGCTGAACAGCACTGATTACTTCGGCTGCACGGGCGAAATCATCAGCATCATTGCTATTGGGGTTCAAACCAAGATAGGCCAGAGCCGCAGGCAACATTTCGTCACCGGAATCCAGCATACTGATACCACATCCGGCTTCGGCCAGCTTGGCTGTCACCTCAGGATCAAACATCAATGCCCAGGAATCTACGGGGGCATCATCACCGAGAATTTCCTGTATACGGCCTTCGTTATAGCCATAGCCATTGGTACCCCACAGATAGGGCACAGAGAAGCGACTACCTGGGTCTACATCTTCCAGATTACGCATAAGCTCAGGACTTAGATTGCCCAGGTTAGTCAATTTACTGTGATCCAGCTCAACAAAAGCCCCCGCGCTGATCTGCTTGGTCAGATAGTGGTTTGAGGGAACCACCAGGTCATAGCCTGAGCGACCGGATAACAGGGCAGCTTCCAGGACTTCGTTACTGTCAAACACGTCATAGATTACATTGATGCTGGTTTCAGCGGTAAACTTCTCCAGCGTATCTTCGGCAATGTAGTCTGACCAGTTGTACACGCGAACTTCATTGGCATTCGCCGCCGTGGCGCCTAGAGCGCAGGCCATGGCGGTAACAAGCGCGGTTTTTGCAAAAGATCTGATCATCTGAGCACCTCATACTTGAGTAAGTATGGAGGCTGTCCGAGAATAGACTGACCTACTGCGGAAAAGCCGTTTTGGTCATTTTTTTTGAGCTATTTTTCGTTAAATAGAACCACTATTCGCCTCAAAATAGCTCAAAAACTGCCTCAAAACGGTCTTTCCCTCGCTACGGTCGCTATTCTCGGACAGCCTCCTAGGAGACCGTCATAGAAAGAAATATATAAATTGCCTAATCACAAAAAGGAAACTAATATGTTTCTTATTGATTAATAGCAATATATAAGTTTCATTATGCAGTCACTACTCGAACAGATCAAACAGCGACGTTTAGCGCTGGCACTGAAGCAGCAGGATATGCTGCTGCGGATTGGGATATCACGTCAGCAATATCAAAGAACTGAGTCCAAGGGCAATCCTCGGCTCGATACGCTTGAGTTAATCGCGAAGGGACTTAAAAGTGAACTGCTGTTGATCCCAGAAGAAAAACTCCATGCGGTATTAGCTGTACTGGCTGACGAACCAAGCCAGGCAGTCAAGGAAAACAACCCCTCATTCGCCGATGACCCGTGGCAGGGATTACTGGGAGATAACGAATGAGCGCAGATACACCCGCTGAAGTGACTGTATTGCAGCTTAGTATGCGTAAACCGCTGAAGATTGCCACCCATTCCACGTGAAGCCTGCCACCCGGACCAGGCAAAGCTGCCACCCATCGGAGCGCAGCGACACGGGTGTTTTATTGATACTCTTAAGTAAGGGACGGCGTCAACTTTGATTGTCGTTTTCTCATCGATTCCCCTCTGAGATTAATCTTGTAAGCATTGTGTACAAGCCTATCAAGGATCGCATCAGCAAGCGTTGCATCACCTATAACATCATGCCACTGCTCTATTGGGAGTTGGCTGGTAGCTATGGTTGCACGCCGACCATGCCTATCCTCAAGTACCTCAAGCAAGTCTCTTCTGTTCTCAGCACTCAGCTTCATGAGTCCCCAGTCATCCAGGATTAACACATCAACTTTGGCAAGATTGGCTAGAAGCTTGGGATACTGGCCATCGCCTTTAGCAATCGTCATCTCCCGCAGTAGATGAGTCAGGCGCACGTATTGTGCGGTATATCCTTCGCGGCATGCTTTGTGTGCCAGCGCGCAGGCTAACCAGGTTTTTCCTACCCCAGTTGGCCCCGTGATCAGCACGTTAAGATGCTCCTTTACCCATTGGCACGCGGCTAATGATTGGACGAGTCCTTTATCTAGACCACGTGCAGCGCGGTAGTCTATATCCTCTAATGCAGCGTTATGTTTCAGCTTCGCTTGGCGCAGCCGAGTCGTCATACGCCGGTTGTCTCGTTCGGTCATCTCACGATCAACCATCAGACCAAGGCGCTCTTCAAAGCTCAATTCATTGATGTCAGGTGCTGACGATTGGTCAGTGAATGCAGCAGCCATACCGGTGAGTTTAAGGCTATGGAGCTTATCTAGAGTAGGATGTTTAAGCATGTCAGATTCCTTTAATTGTAATAGGCTGGGCCACGGATATTGTCGTGTGTATCGGGTAAAGCCAGCTCTTGTTGCTCTTCTAACGGCAGCTCATCTAGACGGTGCTTGAGGATAGACTCGATACTCTTGTAACGGCAGCTTCCCAGTAGGAGTGCACGTCGGCAAGCAGCTTCTAAGCGCTCATCTCCATAGGCTTTTCCAAGACGTAGAATGCCTAAACATGAGCGGAATGCTTGTTGTGGGTGCTTGCGAGCACTTAAGGCTTTGCGGATGAGAGATTCAGTTCCAGGTCCCGTATTGGTTGCCCAAGAGATCAAACGCTCTGATGTCCACTCACCGGCTTGGCGATGGGATTCAGGCATATGCGCAGGTACCGTGGTGTGTCGTCCTTTTTGATCAGAACGGCAATGGCTCGCGATGCGGTTACCCTTATAAAAGCACTCAAGGGTATTGTGGGTGAGTCGTACCTGTACCTCTTTCTTGATCAGGGTGTAGGGGACTGAGTAGTAATGACCTTCTACGGCTACGTGGTAGTCTATGTTGACCCGAGCCTTTTTCCACTCAGCATAGACGTAGTGCTCAGCTGGCAAGGGCTGTAATGCAGGTTTATCCAACTGCTCGAAGTGCTCGGCTCTACAACCGGGTAGCTTTCGAAAGGGGCGTGCATTGAGCTTCTTCAGCAGTTCTCGGATGGTCGCATTCAACTGCCCCAGAGAGAAGTGCTGTCGGTGACGTAGCGCTGCCAGTATCCAGCGCTCTACAATCAGCACACCGCCTTCGACTTTAGCTTTGTCACGCGGTTTGCGAACACGCGTCGGCACAATAGCAACGCCATAGTGGGACGCCATATCTTGATAGGTTGGGTTAAGGTCAGGCTCGTAACGATGTGCTTTGTTGACGCCAGATTTCAAATTATCCGGTACCACGAGTTCTGGTACGCCGCCCAGGAATGCAAACGTCCGGATATGAGAACCAATCCAGTCCGGTAGTGTTTGGCTCCAAGTGGCCTCTGCATAGGTGTAATTTGAAGCACCCAGCACGGCGACAAAGATCTGAGCTGCATGGATTTCGCCTGTGGTTCGGTCAATGATGGGCACTGTCTGGCCTGCATAGTCCACGAACAGTTTTTCTCCTGCCCGATGATCCTGACGCATCACCCAATCCAGCTTGCTTTGCCAATCTCTATAGTGCTCGCAGAACCAACTGTACTGATAACCCTCTGGATTTGATTGCCGATATTCCTGCCATAACAAGAACAGGGTCAGGTTTTTATTGTGTCGAATTTCGTAGTTAATGTGACTCCAGTCAGGAATACCCCGAAGTTGGGCAGGCAAATTGGGTGGCGGTGGAAACAGCTTACGCTCTAACTGGCTGTCGTCCAGATCGTCAGGTAGTGGCCAGCTCAGGCCAGCGTCGGCAGTACGGCGAAGGTACTCACTCACAGTAGGACGGCTGATACCACAGGTCGCCGCAATTTGCCGATTACTCAGCCCGTTAATCCATTTAAGTCGAAGAACTTCTTTGATTTTACGCATGGATAACCTCTTTGCTGGCATCTGACCCATCTCCGAATGAAAAGGGACAGAATACCGTTAAGTTATCCCGCGTCGTGCAGCTTGGATGAAGTGATTCAGACAGCCTGCCAGGGTGGCAGCTTTGCTGTGGAATCAGTGGCAGCTTTCGCGTGGAATGGATGGCAGGCTTCGTCTGGAATCAGTGGCAACCTTGGTCTGGAATACGCATGAAATAAACATTGCTCGGAAGTGGTATGCACTAGGCTATGAACTTCAGGCCATAGCTGACCACTTTGAAATGCACGTTGAAACCCTGAAGCGTTACATGAGGGCAGTTTAATGCTTCTCTTCTGGATTATCTTTGTGCTTTGCCCCTGCCTTTACGGGACTTACAAAATCGGTCAATCAATAATAGCAGGCGAATAGATGAACACGTTAAGCCAGGAAATAAAGCCATTAGTGACGCTTGAAAACGCTAAGGCATGGCAAGCAGAGCGCGAACAATTCCTGTTCTGTGTTGAGCTGCTTAGGGGAGCTGACTTGCCTAGTAGCATGACCTGTGTCTACCGCCTTGAAGATTGCTTTGAAGACCTGCTAAGGAGTTGAAATGGATAGGTTACTTTGTATGAAAATATACAGATGGGGTGATGTGGTTCTAGTGCGTAAGCCCAATGGCCGCTTCATCCAGATTAAATCTTGAAATATTTGAAACGCTTCTATAAGATGCGCCACTTAATTTCAGGTGGCTGCATGAACAGGAGATTTTAACAGCCTTAAATTGGGAAGATTGGTGCGTTAGGAACAAGGCCAACACTGCCCCTGCAACGGTAAACCGAGAGGTGAGTCCGATACCAGCCTGATTTAATCTCTCTTCAGTAGCAGAGGGCTGCTGATTAGACAACAATAGGAAAGTAGTGTGGAAGTTGTAAATCACATTTTTGCTGAACAGACAGCTTTGATTATGGACTTAACTGAACATGGGTTTGTTAACCAAGATGAGTTCGTGAACGGTAAGCCTGATTTAGAGCTGACTGAGTGGTTTTCCATATCTTTAAAGCTTGCAGATGGTTTAAGTGCTTGCGGTGCCTATATACTTCAAAACTTTTACGGATGCTGGTTAGGTGTCCCTGATGAACATCATGAAAAAGGAGTGGAAGCTTTTGTTACAGACCTTTTAAGTAATAGTGAATAGAATCACTTGCAAATATAACTCGCTTATGGTTTATTTGTCGTTAGTGATTCCAAAACAATAGGATGAAGACGATGAAAGACAAGCATGTGTTGGCATTAATCAAGGTGGCTAATGTTCTGCGTGAAATCAAGGTGGACTTACCACTGACGCAGCTACACGTCCTACTTACTGTCATACGTGAAGAAGGCTTAAGTGCTAGGGATATTGAGAAGCGAGTAGGGCAACCTAAAAGCTCAGTCACCCGAAACATAAGAGTGCTTACGGAGAGAGCTAGTGCTGAGCGTAAAGGCTTGGGCTTATGTGAATACCGTTGTGATACTGCGGACATTCGGGTGAAGAACATTTACCTGACTGAAGAAGGTAAGCAGATAGCACGTAAGCTGGAAGAGGTACTTGATAGGGCTTATCTATAAGCTCTATTTTTTCGCCCAAAGGAACCATAAGTGAGTTATAAGAGGAAGTGAGTCATGACCATACGAGCATTGAAAACTAAGAAGGGTGTCGTGTATCAGGTGGATGTTACCAAGCGTAACTTTGCAGATACTGGGAAGGCTGAACGCTTCAGACAGAGCTACAACGATGAGACTCTGGCTAAGATTGTTGAACTGAAGGTTAAAGCTGCGTTTGAAGCTGGCTCTGTGGCTGAGCTGGACAAGCTTAGAGGGGGAAGTGACCCTGAGCTGAACATGAATCAAGGTAGACCAGAACTAAGCTGGTATCGCCTTATAGACATAGCTGAGCGTGACCACTGGAAGACTCAATCAGAGGGTTATCAGAAGACAGCTCTTATCAATGCCAGGCAGATTGCGCGTTTCTTTGGTGCTGAGACTGCCAAGCTAAGCTCACAAGGGAAATGTTGAAGCTTTCGATAATGAGTGCAGGGCCAAGGGCAACAGCAACAACACCATTAACAAGAAGCTGGCAACACTCAGGACTATGCTTGATTGTGCTGGCCTTGAATTCCCTTGGTTGAATAAGGTGAAGAATTATCAGACAACTGAAGGCCGTATCAGAACATATAGCTTAAAGGAGCAGGCAGCTATCCTGAAGACTTTCCAGCACTTAGGCAGGAAGATGCTCATGACCTCGTAGCTCTCTGCTTTGAGACTGGTGGAAGGCTTAGCGAAATGCTGAACCTAAACATTAAAGATGTGAACACAGTGGCAAGGTCTTTAACCTTCAACGGTACTTTCACTAAGAGTGGTAAAAGCCGGTCTATCGGACTATCTCAAAGTGGTCTTACTATCATCAATGGTCGTGTTGAGCGTGACGCTTTAGGGGTCGATGGTGCCTTATTCCCAGCACTCACTAAAGATAGCTTTCAGCACTACTGGAAACACATGAGAGAGTTCATAGGGATGCAGGACGATAAAGAGTTCGTATTCCATGCAGTGCGCCATACAGTAGCTACACGCCTTATTGATGGAACTGGTGTCGCCAATAAGCCTATGCCTATCGCCATTGTTAAAGAGTGGTTAGGGCATAGCACTATAGCAACTACTATGAAGTATGTTCATGTTAGTGCTGACCACTTGAAGGGATGGGTGGATTGAAGCCCGCTTCAGAATAAGTCGTGACGCAGTGACGCAAAGAGTGACGCAAAACATTAATTTCAAGCTTTACAATCTAGTGCATGGCCGTATAGAATGCGCTCCGTTCCTTAAAGACAGCCCCAAGGGTTAGATTTAGGTTCTGGTGCCGTAAGGTGTGAGAGTTCGAGTCTCTCCGTCCGCACCATTTAAAAATGTCATATAAGCAATGTTATGGTGGGCGTAGCTCAGTTGGCAGAGCTCCGGATTGTGATTCCGGCGGTCGTGGGTTCAAGCCCCATCGTCCACCCCATTTCATTTGTTATTCTGTTTACTCCTTTCTGTTCATTTTTTGCTATTCTTATTCTGTGAAGATTTGTTGTCATCCTAAATAGCGTATTGACTTGACTATCTGTCAGAGTTCGCGGAAAATTTCGCGCTTTAGAATTCGGGTTTGGCGTACAGCCTTCCTGTCAGCATTTCGGTTTTGCAGACGGGTAGATTTTAACGACAGACCATCTTTTTTTGCGGCAATGTATTTGTGAGGAATTCCATGCAAGTTTCTGTTGAAACGACTTCCGGCCTTGAGCGTCAGGTTACTATTACTGTTCCGGCTGAACGTATTGATCAGGATGTTAATAAGCAGGTTCAGCAGCAGGCGCGCAGCCGTCGTCTGGATGGCTTTCGCCCGGGTAAAGTACCGACCTCCGTTATCAAACGTATGTTTGGAAAATCTATCCGCTCCGATGTACTCAGTGAGGTTGTTCAGGAAACCTTCTATCAGGCCGTAGATCAGGAAAAACTCATGCCGGCTGGCATGCCTGACATTCAGCTCCGTAAGGATGTCGAAGGTGAGGATCTGGAATATGTTGCTACTTTTGAGGTTTATCCTGAAATAACGCTGTCTGATTTCTCCGCTGCCGAAGTTGAAAAACTGTCAGCCGATATCACTGATGCTGATCTGGATGAGATGATTAATACCCTGCGCAAGCAGCAGGGCGACTGGGAAGTAGTTGAGCGCGCCGCCGTTGATGGCGATCGACTGAATATCGATTTTGAAGGTTTCATCGATGGTGAAGCATTTGACGGTGGTAAAGCTGAAGCCATGGATCTGGTGCTGGGCTCCGGTAGCATGATTCCAGGCTTTGAAGCTGGTCTGGTTGGCGTTTCAACAGGTGATGAAACCGAGTTGAATGTCACCTTCCCTGAAGACTACCATGCCGATAATCTGAAAGGTAAAGCTACTCTCTTCAAAGTGAAGGTCAACAGTGTTTCAGCGCAGAAACTACCAGAGCTGAATGAAGAGTTCTTTGCCCGTTTCGGTATTGAAGAATCTACAGTCGAAGGCTTCCGTAACGAAGTTAAGAAAAATATGGCACGTGAACTCAAGCATGCCCTTAAAACCAAACTGAAAGATCAGGTCTTCTCTCAGTTGACTGAATTGAATCAGATCGATATCCCTGCCGCTTTGATTGATCGTGAAATCGATGTATTGCGTCGTCAGGCTGTTCAGCAGTTTGGCGGTCCTGATGCTAAAATCGATCCGAACATGCTGCCTAAAGACATGTTTGCAGATCAGGCCAAACGTCGTGTTTCTGTTGGTCTTCTGATGCAGGAACTCATCAAGGTCAACAAGATAGAGCCTTCTGATGAGAAAGTTCGTGCAACTGTTGAAGAGATGGCTGAAACCTATCAGGATCCACAAGAAGTAATTGACTATTACTACGGTAATCAGGAAATTCTTAACCAGGTCAAAGGGCTGGTTCTTGAAGAACAAGTAGTTGAACATCTACTTGAAACTGCTAAAGTGATCGAAAAGCAGGTTAGCTACGAAGAAGCTATCAAGCCAGCGCAGCGTGGTGAAGCAGCTGAGTAAACACCGCTTTTTATGGGTGTGAAGTTGCTCTGAAAAACGACAGCGGGTTGCCGGCTGTCGTTTTTTTACTTTATATAGACTATATTTTTGCACTGGTTATCAGGAGAATATTACATGTCAGAGATTTTCACCGGACACAGTGAAATCAGTAATGCCGGCGGTTTGGTGCCAATGGTTGTTGAGCAAAGTGCACGCGGCGAGCGGGCCTACGATATATATTCCCGCCTTCTTAAAGAGCGTGTTATTTTTCTGGTGGGCCAGGTTGAAGACCATATGGCCAATCTGATCGTGGCGCAGCTGTTGTTTCTGGAAGCTGAAAACCCTGAAAAAGATATCCATCTTTACATTAACTCTCCAGGTGGTTCAGTTTCAGCGGGCATGGCTATCTATGACACCATGAAGTTTATTCAGCCGGATGTCAGTACCATGTGCATTGGCCAGGCTGCCAGTATGGGGGCTTTTTTGTTGGCTGGCGGTACCCAGGGCAAGCGCTTTTCACTGCCTAACTCCCGCATGATGATTCACCAGCCACTGGGTGGATATCAGGGGCAGGCCTCGGATATTGAAATCCATACTCGCGAAATTCTGAAAATTCGTGAAAAGTTGAATCGTCACTTGGCGCAGCATACAGGTCAGGATATAGAAACCATTGCGCGCGATACAGAGCGTGATAATTTTATGGACCTGAGACTGCCAAGGATTATGGTTTAATCGATCAGGTGCTGGAAAAACGCGTAGTTGCTTCATAAGTAGCGGCCTGAGTTGCAAAGCGCACTGGCTCAAAGCCAGTGCTGTAATTGAATAGTTTTGAGGTATCACAATGTCGGATGAGACAAGCGGAAAAGGTGAAAGCAGCAAGCTGTTTTGTTCCTTCTGCGGTAAAAGTCAGGACGAAGTACGCAAGCTGATAGCTGGACCTTCTGTCTTTATCTGTGACGAATGCGTAGATCTGTGTAACGACATCATTCGTGAAGAAATTCAGGAAACAGTCGAAGGTGAAGTATCAGAAAAACTGCCACTTCCAGAGGAGCTGAAACATGCTCTGGATGAGTATGTGATTGGACAGGAACGTGCCAAGAAAGTATTGGCCGTCGCTGTCTATAATCACTATAAGCGACTGAAATTGAAAGAGAAAAAGCCAGAAATTGAGCTGAACAAGAGTAATATTCTGCTCATCGGTCCGACCGGAAGTGGTAAAACGTTACTGGCACAGACCCTGGCGCGGTTGCTCAATGTACCCTTTACTATTGCTGATGCGACCACGCTGACTGAAGCGGGTTATGTCGGTGAAGATGTTGAAAACATCATCCAAAAGCTGCTGCAGAAGTGCGATTATGATGTTGAACGGGCGCAGATAGGTATTGTTTATATCGATGAAATCGACAAAATTTCACGTAAATCAGACAATCCATCTATTACTCGTGATGTTTCTGGTGAAGGCGTTCAGCAAGCGCTGCTGAAGTTGATCGAAGGTACGGTTGCATCTGTGCCCCCCCAGGGTGGACGTAAACATCCGCAGCAGGAGTTTCTGCAGGTAGATACTTCCAATATTCTCTTTATTGTCGGTGGTGCGTTTGCCGGTCTGGAAAAAATCATTCGTGATCGCAGTGAGCGCAGCTCTATTGGTTTCAACGCCATCGTTAAGAGCAAAGATGAGAAAAACCTCACCGAAGTGCTGCATAACGTTGAATCGGAAGATCTGGTCAAATTTGGTCTGATCCCTGAGTTTGTTGGTCGTCTGCCCATGATTGCCACCTTGTCTGAGCTGGATGAGGAAGCGCTTATATCGATTCTGACCGAGCCTAAAAACAGCTTGACCAAGCAATATGCAGCGCTGTTTGAGATGGAAGGTGCCGAGATAGACTTCCGCAAAGAAGCACTGCGTTCAGTGGCTAAAAAAGCGCTGGAACGTCGTACCGGTGCGCGAGGCCTGCGCTCCATTCTGGAAGCTACCTTGCTGGATATCATGTATCAACTGCCAGCGATGAAAAATGTGTCCAAGGTGGTGATTGATGAAGGCGTTATCGAAGGCACTTCAGAGCCCATCCTGATATACGAAAATCAGGAACATGCCAAAGCATCACCAGATAACTGATCGTAACGCTTAATCTCCAAAAAACCCGGCCAAGCACGCCGGGTTTTTTATGTACAGGACGTAGGGTATGCCGCGGGCGCATGGATGCGCAGGAGCGGTGCCTTGTGCTGGATTACCTAATAATCAGCAGGTCAGTTACACTGGGTGCAGGCTTATTAAAGGAGGGCACGTCCATGTCATGGGTTGTATATTGCAAAGGGGTTCCCTTGCGCTGGTTGATAAGCGCTTTAATGATCATAAGTTTCAGTGTTTCAGCCGCTTCTAACTCTCAGTTACCTGATACGGCAGCCATAGCGCCGGAAATGGCCAGTGGTTTCAGCGTTAAACCTGTCACTCAAACCCGGCACTTCGCTGTAGCGGCAGCTAATCCGCTGGCGACTGAAGCGGGGTATCAAATATTGAAGTCTGGTGGTTCTGCAATAGACGCCGCTGTAGCAATACAAGCCGTACTGACACTGGTAGAACCTCAGTCCAGTGGTATCGGGGTGGGCTTTCCTGTTGTATTCTGATGCGCAGCAGCAGTTGTTTGCCTATGATGGCCGTGAAACTGCACCGGCCGGCGTAGATGAAAACCTGTTTTTGGATACACAAGGCGATCCGCTGGAGTTTATGCATGCCGTAGCCAGTGGACTGTCTGTCGGGGTGCCTGGCGTGCTGAAAATGTTAGAGCAGGCTCATCAAGATCAGGGCGTGCTTGAGTGGGAAGTTTTGTTTCAACCCGCTATTCAGTTGGCAAAGCAAGGGTTTGCCATCAGTCCCAGATTGCATCAGTTGCTTGCCAGCGAGCGTTACTTGCAAGAGGATCCTTTAGCAGCGAGCTTCTTCTACGATGATCAGGGTCTTCCGCTTCCCATAGGTTATATACTACGCAATCCAGCTCTCGCTGAAATTTTGGAACGTATAGCACGTGAAGGCAGTAGTGCATTTTATCAGGGCAGCATAGCGTCTGATTTGGTTGAGCGAGTACAGCAACATCCGCGCTACCCTGGTGTCATCAGCTACGATGACCTGGGCGCTTATGAGTCGATTCAGCGACAGCCGATCTGCACGCTATGGAAAGCTTATCGTATCTGCGGTTTCCCGCCGCCGTCTTCTGGCCATCTGACGATTATGCAGATTTTGGGCATTCTCGATCACCTGCCTATGCAGGAAGGTTTGGCTGACACAGGCATTCCATCGGAGACCTGGTTGCATCTGTTTCTGGAAGCTTCGCGGCTGAGTTTTGCTGACCGGGCGATGTATATTGCAGATCCCGATTTTGTCACAGCACCTGGTGGTAGCTGGCAGCACCTGTTGCAACCTAACTATCTGAAATCACGTGCAGCACTGATAGAGTCGACCAGTATGGGGAGCGGAGGCGCAAAAGCAGGCGAACCGTTTGTAATGACAACGGCCCGGGCTCCTCAACCTGAACAACCTGAGTATGGGACCAGCCATATCAGTATCGTGGACTCAGAAGGGCGGGCACTGGCGATGACGACAACGATTGAGTCGGCATTTGGTGCACGCATTCTTGCTGATGGCGGAACGGGCTTGCCAGGGGGGTATTTGCTCAACAACGAATTGACTGATTTTTCTTTTCAGTCCAGGGATGCTGAAGGCCGGCCGATTGCCAATCGGGTAGAGGCGGGTAAGCGTCCACGTTCCAGCATGAGTCCGACGCTGGTGTTTGCTGCTGATTCAGGTGAGTTAGTTGCCAGCCTGGGTTCTCCAGGTGGCGCTGCGATCATTCACTATACGGCAAAAACCCTGATAGCCATGCTGGACTGGGGGCTGGATGCGCAGACGGCTATTAGTTTGCCGCATGCTATAACACTGGGCGGGCCGGTCTATATCGAGCAAGGGTATTTTCCTCAAGCCTTTCAGGATGCGCTGCAATCCCGGGGACACGCTGTCAGCGAGAGAGAATTGACCAGTGGTTTGCAGGTTATTCAGGCAACGCCGACAGGTTTCAGCGGTGGCGCGGATCCACGTCGTGAAGGCGTTGTTCTTGGCGATTAATGGCGGTTAATCATAAGGAGATAAGTATGTACTCTGCTTCACCCCTGGTATCTGTTGAATGGCTGGTGCAAAACCTGGATGATCCAAAGCTGATATTGCTGGATGCCAGTATGGACAAGGTGGTCGGTATGACACCGCTTGTCTATGAACAGCCGTGCTTTATTCCGGGCGCACGTCAGTGTGATTTGGAAAACCGGTTTATTGATTCAAACAGCTCACTGCCGCATACCCTGCCATCAGAAACTGTATTTACTCAACAGGCGCAAGCGCTGGGTATCAATACGGATAGTGTGATTGTGATCTATGATAATCAGGGGATTTATGCCGCACCACGAGCCTGGTGGATGTTTCGTATCATGGGGCATGAACAGGTTTATGTGCTTGATGGTGGCTTGCCAGAGTGGCAGCGACAGGGTCATGCCACCGGCTCAGTGCTTACTATCGCTTCACAACAGGGCAATATTCAAGGGTGCTTTCAGGCACAGCGGGTTTGCTCCTGCGAACAACTACTGAGTAAATTGGAAGTTCCAACGACTCAAATAGTGGATGCCCGTTCTCAGGCACGTTTTTATGGTCAGGCACCAGAACCCCGGGCTGGCCTGCGAGGCGGTCATATCCCAGGTTCCATTAACCTGCCGTTTCTTGATCTGATGCAGGGCCATCGCTTTGCCGCTGCATCAATACTTGCTGAAAAATTTGCCGCGAGTGGAGTTCGGCCCAACACCCGGCTGGTTTTTTCTTGTGGTTCAGGGATTACGGCTTGTATCGTATTACTTGCTGCCGCCATTGCCGAGTATCAGTCGCTGTGTTTATATGATGCTTCATGGAGCGAGTGGGGTGCTAATCATCGATTGCCGATAAATTGAGCTGTAGTGCTGGTTTTACTCTCAAATAGATAAGGAAGCGAAATGCTGTCATTTCTACAGGGTTTTTCGATTGGCCTGTTTATTATGTGCGGCCCCTGGCTGTTGACAGGCTTGCTGAACCCGATGTTGGTGTTACCTGGTGGGCGGGCTGATCGCATCCGAGTGATCAAACGCTATGCCTTTGCGTTGCCATTTCTGTGTTTGTTACTTGGCCTTACCTCCTTGTGGGGTGGCTTTGGCCCCAGTTTAGCGGGCTGGTTGTCAGGGTTGGGTATTTTGTTTGTCTGGATACCGGGAGAGCGTGGCTTAAGGGGTTATATCGATAGGTTTAAGCAACGGCGGCACGAAAAGCGTGTCAAGGCAGAGCAGAAAGTCTGGCAACAGGAGCGTGCAACTAACAGTCTGGATCTCGATGATGCAGCAGCTCTGGCTGATCCACTCGTGGCTAAACTGCAAGTAATCAAACGGCGACTCAAGCAAGTGCAAGCTGATATCTCGCAGCCGGATCGTTTTTATACCCGCTATATCAAATTACAAACTATATTGGAGCAGCGTTTTCAACCGGGTGAGCTGGCAATGCAGCGCGCACAAGCACTGATTCAGGACGTTTATCTTAGCGTAATTCGTCGATTGGAGCGTCAAGCTGATCTACAGCAGCAGTGTCTGGCACTGGATCCTGAGTTCATTCGCAGAAAACTCGATAATCAGACCACGCCGCAGGCAGAAAGAGATGCGTTGCAAGCGCGCTGGAACATAGTTAATAGTATTAACCAACAGCAAGCACAATTGCAGGCGGATAATGAGAAGACGTTAACAATACTGGATACGACCAGTATGGCGTTAATGCAACTACAAACCCAGGATTCCGGTATTACCGAAGCCGATAAAGTGATGCAGGCACTGGAGCTATTTAATCAGCGTGTCTCTCGCTATGAACATACACCTAACTCACGGAAATCATCATGACTGAAAAACCCCTGTCGCTACCTTCACCGGAGCAGATTGCCAAAGAGTTGGACCAGGGTGCTCTAGGGTTCGATCCGCAGCCTCTTAAAGTCGAGGCCCAAGAGTTCGTACAAAATTTATTCGACGAGGCAGTCGATAGTCAGCGCGAGCAGATAGATCAGCTGGGTCTGGAGGTGCAGGCTGAATCAGCACGACTCACTCACTTGCTCAATACACCGCTGGAACAGCTTGGTGCTCAAGGTGAGGGGAGTACTGATGTAATTGCGTCGCTTAATCAGTTACGTGCGTTGATGCAGCAATTGAAACCTGACCAGAAGGCACTTGAGCCTAAGGGGCTAACTGGCTTTCTTAGTCGGATGTCGTTGCTGCAGTCACCAGTGAAACGTTATTTTAAGCGTTTCGAAACCGCGCAGGATACTTTTAATGCACTCATCAAGGGATTGGAGTCCGGCCGTGACAGGTTGCATCGAGACAATGTCACCCTGAGTCATGATCAGCAGGATATGCGTACCGCGCTGGGGTCTTTGGAACATTTTGCGTTGTTGGGGCAGATGGTAGATGAACAGCTTAGTGAGTATGTAGAAAGTAATGAACTACCTGGTAATGATAAGGTTTTTGTTGAAGAAGAATTGCTGTTTCCATTACGTCAGCGCATTCTGGATTTACAGCAGCAACAAGCCGTATGTCAGCAGGGCATACTCGCTGTAGAAGTGATTATTCGCAATAATCGTGAACTGATCCGAGGGGTTGATCGAGCCTTGAATGTGACCTTGTCTGCACTGCGGGTTGCTGTTACGGTGGCATTGGCTCTGTCTAATCAGAAGTTGGTGCTTGATCATATCGATGCGCTCAATGACACTACGAATGAGATGATAGCGGGTACAGCACAGGCTTTACGCCAACAGGGGGTCAGTATTCAGCAGCGTGCGGCCTCAGCACAACTGGATATGCAAGTGCTCGAGCAGGCCTTTGAAGAGATGCAGGGGGCATTGGATGATTTATCTAATTTCCGCCAGCAAGCACTGCCGACTATGCAAGATCAGATTCGGCGGATGCAGGCGTTAACTGGCAAAGGACGTTCCGTATGAAGATGATTGGCATGCTGGGTGGCATGAGTTGGGAATCGACTAATACCTATTATCGTGCTGTAAACGAAGGTGTAAAACAGGCGCTGGGTGGCTTGCATTCCGCCCGGGTACTTCTTTATAGCGTGGATTTTGCTGAGATTGAGGCTCTGCAGCACCAGGGTGACTGGGATCGGCTGGCTGAAATATTGATAGGGGCGGCGCGTTCCCTGGAAGCGGGTGGTGCTGATTTTCTGGTGATCTGTACCAATACCATGCATAAGGTCGCCCCTCGAATAGCGCAGGCTGTTAATATTCCGATTCTACACCTTGCCGATGCTACAGCAGCTTCACTAAAAGCAGATAGTGTGACAAGTGTGGGGCTATTGGGAACTCGATTCACTATGGAAGAGTCTTTCTATAGAGAGCGCCTGGAAGCGCAAGGTATTCGGGTGGTTATCCCAGACGTCGCCGATCGCCAGCGTGTTCATGAGATTATATATAACGAACTGTGCCGGGGCGTGATCAAGTCAGGATCCCGTCAGGCTTACCTGGAGGTCATGGAGCGAATGGTAGGTGAAGGCGCTGAAGCCGTTATTCTGGGGTGTACTGAAATCGGGCTGCTGATACATCAAGCCGATACAGTCATCCCTCTTTATGACACGACACTGATACATGCACAACAGGCTGTTGTCTGGGCACTGAATCAATCTTGAGTTGGCTGAGGTGGATTAGTTTTGCTGATTCTGGCCATTATTTATAGTCGTTAACAAGGGTTGGTAATGACCTATCGTATTGCAGTTATTGGTAGTGGCATGGCTGGGCTGACAGCCGCATATGGTTGCACCAAGCGCGGGCATGAGGTGACTGTTTTTGAGTCTGAAAAAGACTTCGGTATGGCTGCTCATACCCTGGAATTTGAGCAGGGTGTAATAGATGTTCCCTTGCGTGTTATGAGCCCGGACGCCTGGCCTAATGCCACCGCGCTAGCCAAGGAGGTTGGGGTCGATTTCTTTGCCATAAAAACCTTCACCTCCTGTAGCTGGCTTAACCAGAGTACCTGGTTTCGTAGTGGTGAACTTCCTCTTTTAAATCAACCGTTTGTTGGGTCATGGCGCTATCTTGATTTTAATGCGATCCAGATCGGATTGGGGTTGCGGCAACTGGTTCAATTGACACGTCAGTTAGAGCAGGAGAAGACAAACCTGACACTCGAAGAAGTGCTTGAAAAGCAGTCTTTTTCTCCGAAGTTCTGGCGCGGGTTGATGCTGCCGATACTCACAACCATTTGTACCTGTGATGAAAAGCACTTGCTTGCCTGGCCAGCCTTACAGTTGTTGCAGTTACTGGATAGTATTATGCGCAATGACAGTCTTTGTCGTATTAAGGGTGGGTCTACTGCCTTGGTTAAGGCGCTTTCTGAGGGGGTTACTCTGCATGCTGAAAGCCCTGTAACTAGAGTGACCTATTGCGATGATAAGGTGCAGGTAGAGAATGAGCGTGGAGAGGGCGGGTTGTATGATCGCGTGATTGTTGCTACCCAGGCTAATCATTTGCACTTTCTCGATCCAGAAGCCTTTGCGGAAGAGCTGGAAATACTTCAGGCGATACGTTTCGATTCCGGCGTGCTCTGGGTGCACCAGGATCAGCGCTTTATGCCTGAGCAGCGCAGTGATTGGACCGCTCTGAATTTTCAGATGGATGCACGCTTATTAAAACCGATGTTTACGGTTTGGGTTAATGCCGTGGAACCTTCACTAGTTAACGCTTCCCCAGTGTTTCAGACTTGGAATCCGTTATATAATCCTGAGCCTAAGACTGTTTTGGCGCAAATCCCGCTGCAGCGTGCAGTAGTCCATGCGGGTACAGAACAGGCTCAGATAAAACTGCAACAACTGCATCAGCAGCCGGACCGACGGGTATTTTTCTGTGGTTCCTGGGCTCATGAAGGCGTGCCTTTACTTGAGTCAGCCGTCAGCTCTGCTCACGCCGTTGTTGCTCTCTGCCGTTAAGGTGTTTGCTGATCTTTAAGGATAAATTATGAGCAAGTTAAGTACCCCTCTCGTTTTAACCGGTTTGGGCAGTCTGGCTGTAGGTGTTTTGATTGGCTGGCAAGTCAACTCGTCAGCTCCTGTGGTTGAGGAGTCCGTACCCGATACACCAGTTATTCCGACTTTGCAGTTAGGCGAATCTCAGCGCGGTGAGTTGACTTCGCAGAGTGCCCTTAATCGCAAGGATGGTAGCCGTTTCAGTGAGTTTCAACTCCCATTAAATACCGATAAGCTGGTTGAAGTTGAACTGAAAGGCAGCCTTGAGGGTATGTTGTCTTTATTCAATAGCAATGCTGAGTTGCTTGCCAGTGCACCTTTGTTGCGCTATCGCGTAGAGCAGCCAGGAGACTATACGCTGGTTGTCAGTGGTCAGGATGCCGATAGCTACGGTCCGTTTACTTTGGATTTGCGTGAAGTGGAGTTGAGTGATACTGATCTGCTTACTGTGCCCGCTGATATTCGTAATTGGTTACAGCAAGATGAAACCGGACATTATGTGCTGACCATTGAAGAAAGTGGTTTTTATCAGATAGATATGCAATCTGATGAAATAGATTCTTTCCTGGTGTTGCAGGGATCAAACGGCTATCGCACTGAAGATGATGATGGTGGTAACAACCTTGATGCACGTATCCGTGAACATCTTGAAGCAGGAGAGTACCAACTGACCGTGAGCTCATACAGCGAAGAGGCTGGCTTTTATACGCTGACCGTTGTTTCTCGTGACGCAGCTGATATGGAATACCAGAATCAGGCAGGGACACTGGAGCTTGATCAGACTGTAAGTGCTAGGTTGGCCAGTGATAAAGAAGATGTCTATCAAGTGACGCTTGCAGAAGCCGGAAATTACCAGATTGATATGGTCTCTGATGATATCGATACCTATCTTGAGCTGGAAGGTAATGGTTTTTACTTGAGTGATGATGATGGTGGTGGTGATCTGAATGCACGTATTCAATCCTACATGGAGGCAGGTGAATACCGTGTTATTGCTAAAAGTTATGATGAAACTGCTCAGGGCGCTTATCAGTTGACGCTGACGCCAGTGAACTGAACCAGTTATTACATAAGCAAGTGTTATAGATCACGTAACAGGAAATTAGAGATCCGATGTTGACGAATGAAAAGCTGGTATTGAAAATCGGCCGTAATCCACTTTATCTTATAAGAGGGAGTATTGATCTGCTGGTTGCGCTGTGGCTGTTTACATTATACCGCAGTGCTACATCAATGATTCCATTTTGGGATGATTGGACGCTGGTGGAGCTCTACCGCTCGATGATGAATGAGCTGTTTGATCAGGTATTTGCGGTACCTGCCCAGTGGACCGGCTATTTGTTGCTGTTGATTGGACTCTATTTCCTGTTTCATGGTGTCAGGCGGTATGTTTTACAGTTAAGTACACGCTACACGCTGACAAATGTGCGTATCATGAGTAAATCCGGTGTGTTGGGGGTATCGACACATGAGCTGATGCTGCGTTCAGTCGATGGGGTGTCACTGCAGCAGTCTCTGCTTGGGCGTTTACTGGGATACGGTACACTCAAAGTTGCTGGTCGTGGTGGTCATGAGCTGGTAATGCATTCGGTCAGTGAAGTGCTGGAGGTGAAGGAAACGCTTGAAAAGCGTTTGTTAAATCAGTCCAGTCAAATTCCAACACTGGAAAACAGTGTGGATTCATGAAATTTTCATGTTATTTTCCTCGAACCTCCGCTTTGATTAAATTATAATCGCGCCTTTTAATTTATACCGAGCAGAGCCACGGCTTTGCAGAGGCGGGGATGGCTATACATGATCCAAACACCCTATTACCTGATTGATAGAAGTAAACTGTTGCGCAATATGGAAAAGATTGCCTATGTGCGCGAGCAATCAGGTGCCAAAGCCTTGCTGGCACTGAAGTGCTTTGCCACTTGGTCGGTGTTTGATCTGATGAGCCGCTACATGGATGGCAGCACATCTTCTTCACTGAATGAAGTTAAACTGGGAAAGCTGAAGTTTCCCGGTGAAACTCATGCCTATAGTGTGGCCTATGCTGCTCATGAAATTGATGAAGTTCTGGCTCACTCCGATAAGATAATATTCAACTCAATTAGTCAGTTAGAGCGTTTTAGTGACGTTTCATCTGAGGCTGTCAGAGGGCTGCGCGTCAATCCCCGTGTGAGCAGTTCTGACTTTATCATTGCGGATCCGGCACGACCTTACAGCCGCCTCGGTGAGTGGGACCCGGTTCAAATTGAAAGGGTAATCGATAAAATCTCCGGCTTTATGTTTCATAACAACTGTGAGAACAGTGACTTTGACCTGTTTGATCAGATGCTCACCCGCATTGAAGCCGACTTTGGCCATCTGTTGCATCAGCTAGACTGGGTCAGTCTGGGTGGAGGTATTCACTTTACTGGTGAGGGTTATCCGATAGATGCCTTCTGTGCCCGTCTGAAACGCTTTGCTGACACTTTTGCCGTGCAGGTCTACCTGGAGCCGGGTGAGGCTGCAATCACTGATACAGCGACGCTGGAGGTGACAGTGCTGGATACCCTGTATAACGGTAAGCACCTGGCTGTCGTAGACAGCTCTATCGAGGCGCATATGTTGGATTTGCTGATCTACCAACAAAGCGCGCGCATGAGTCCCAATGAGGGCCCCACAGTTACATGATTTGTGGAAAGTCCTGTCTTGCTGGCGATATTTTTGGTGAATTTAACTTTGATCATGAACTCAAAGCAGGTGATCGTCTGTCAATACAGGACGTTGCCGGTTATACCATGGTTAAGAAAAACTGGTTTAATGGTGTGCAAATGCCCGCCATTGCAGTGCGCCATGAGGATGGCCGTGTCGAGCTGGTCAAGGAATTTAGTTTCGACGATTTTGTGCATAGCCTCTCCTGAGGTTTGTGTTCGGCCCATGTGAAAAGTGGAGTTGAGGAAAGAAATGAAGAAAAACGTTCTGATAATCGGTGCTGGAGGTGTGGCCCAGGTAGTGGCTCATAAATGTGCGCAACATAATGACCTACTCGGTGATATAGCTATTGCATCCCGAAATGTAGCTAAATGCGAACAGATCCTTGCCAGTGTCAAACAAAAAAACAGTCTGAAAGTGCCGGGTAAGCTTAGCGCTTTCACACTGGATGCACTGGATGTGGAAGCCACCAAGGCCTTGATCAGAGAAACCGACTCTCAGATCGTCATTAATGTAGGCACTGCCTTCATCAATATGTCTGTACTCAGTGCCTGTATCGATACCGGTGCTGCTTATCTGGATACAGCTATTCATGAGGATCCAGACAAAATTTGTGAAACGCCGCCTTGGTACAATAATTACGAGTGGAAGCGTCGTGAGTTGTGTGCTCAGAAGGGTGTTACCGCCATTCTGGGTGTGGGTTTTGATCCGGGAGTGGTGAATGCCTATGCCGCTTTGGCTGTGTCAGAGTACTTTGACTCCATTGATTCCATCGATATTATCGATGTGAATGCCGGTAGTCATGGGCGTTACTTTGCCACCAACTTTGATCCGGAAATAAACTTTCGTGAATTTACCGGGCAGGTCTGGTCCTGGCAGAACAGCCAATGGACCAGTAACAAAATGTTTGAGGTCAAGCGTACCGATGACTTGCCGGTTGTAGGTGAGCAAACCACCTATATGACTGGTCATGATGAAGTGCACTCCTTATCCCAGAATCTGAATGTACCCAATGTGCGTTTTTGGATGGGTTTCGGTGAGCACTATATCAATGTGTTCACCGTGCTGAATAACCTTGGACTGCTGTCAGAGCAACCGGTTACAACGGCGGAAGGTCAGGAGGTGGTGCCGCTTAAAGTGGTTAAGGCTGTATTACCGGACCCTTCATCTTTAGCACCAGGTTACTCAGGTAAAACCTGTATTGGTGATCTGGTCAAGGGGACGAAAAACGGCCAGGATAAAGAAGTGTTTATCTATAATGTGGCTGACCACCTGGACGCTTTTAATGAAGTGGGTAGTCAGGGTATCTCCTACACAGCGGGTGTGCCACCTGTGGCGGCCGCACTATTGATTGCCAGGGGTGACTGGGATGTCGGCACGATGGTCAATGTTGAACAGCTACCGCCGCAGCCTTTCCTGGGGCTGCTGAACGAAATGGGACTGCCCAGTCGTATTCGTGACGAGCAGGGCGATAGACCGCTGGTTTTCTAAGTGGCGTTTTAAATAAAATCGCTTACCCCATAATCACCCGGCCTTTGCCGGGTGATTCGTTTCTGTTATCTGTATTAATTCAGCTACATAAGATAAGATTCATGTATTTAACCTGAAACTGATCGGTCTATACACTATGTTGAAATATAACGAACAAAAGCGCACTTTTCGCTATCGCATCGGTAAGCTGATTGAAAATATATTGTCAGCTCTGGGGATGCGAACACTGGACTCCCAGTTTCTGTTTTCCTATATCATCATGTTTTTTCTTACCGGCTTTAGTATTTTGTGTGTCTATCTTGCCCTGCTGGATCCAACGCAAGTGCACTGGCTAAAAGCATCCATGATTTCATCTGCACTGGTATTGGTATTTGTGATTTTCGGTCGTATGTTCGGCCTGACAGTGATGATGCGCCAGGTAAAAAATCTGCGCGATCACCTGCGCATTCTTGCGGAAGGCAACTTCTCTGTACCTATAGAGATTGATAACTCTCGCAATGAAATAGGTCAGAACTATATGGCTTATAACGAAATTATTCTGGGTATAGGTGAGCTGCTGCATAAGGTCACCCAGACCTCCAGTCGTGTCAGTACCGGTGCCGATCAGGTGGCAACCACGCTGTATGACACCAGCCGGGGGACAAATATTCAGTTACAGGAGATCGAACAGCTGGCCGCCGCCATTACTGAAATGGCGGCCACAGTACAGGAAGTGGCGCAGAGCGCATCACTGGCGGCCGAATCAGCTGGTCAGGCCGACAAGTCAGCAGGCCATGGCCACACCATGCTCAATCAGACGGTTGACAGTATCCGTGTTGTTGCTGAGCGGGTGACTGAGTCAGGTGAGGTCATTGCTGATCTTGCAGAGGGGAGTCAGAAAGTCAGTCAGATCCTGGATGTTATTAAAGGCATTGCCGAACAGACTAATTTGCTCGCTTTGAATGCAGCCATCGAAGCCGCACGTGCCGGTGATCAGGGGCGGGGCTTTGCCGTAGTAGCCGATGAAGTTCGTACGCTGGCCTTACGTACCCAGGAATCCACCCAAAGCATCGCTGTGATTATTGATCAGCTGCAAAAGCAGTCGGAATCCGCCGTTAAAGTCATACAGCGCAGCCATGATGAGGTCGCCAGCTGTGTTGGTCATGCTGATGATGCTGGCAAGGCGCTGGCTGAAATCGTCAACTCGGTCAGTGTCATTTCAGATATGAATACACAGATTGCCACAGCCGCTGAGGAGCAGAGTCAGGTTGCACAGGATATGGACCACAATATCAACAAGGTTGCTGAGCAGGCGCGTCGGACCAACAGCTTTGCCGATCAGACTGTCTCGGCTACCGGTCAGATCAGTAAACATGTACAGCAGCTCAATGATGAGTTGGGGCACTTCAAAACCCTGGTCAAGGGGGTTGATCTCAGTGCAGCTAAATCAGCACATCTGTCCTGGAAAACACGCCTGCGTTCTTTTCTCGACGGTAAAGCCACGCTGACCCTCAAGGAAGCGGTCTCACATCATGATTGCGCTTTTGGAAAGTGGTACTACTCAGCCGGGTTGGAAAAATATGGACAGCTATCTGAACTAAAAGCCATTGAAAAGCCGCATGAACAGCTACATGCTCAAGTACGTGAGGCGATTAACTACAAGGATGCCGGTGATTTTGCTGCCGCTGAACGCTGTTATGATCAGGTGTCCGAAATTTCAGCGGGTATTGTTGATCTGTTGAACCAACTGGAAGACAACATCGCGGCAAGCGTAAAGTCTTAATGAAGCCTGGTTTGATTGCGATTTCTGACAGGTCGATGTAGTTAAATCTGATAGACCCTGGCGCGCCAAGGATAATGGCGCGCAGATTCCGGCTCTATTGTTTCTTCAATAATAACCAGGCATCGGCATAGTCACTGATATGCCGATTGGCCTGATAATAGTCGTCCCAGTCGCGATAATAGCCACTTAACCAATCCAGTTGATACAGGTTGTCATGAAAGGCACCACCGGTATCAGCCAGGACCGTTAAACGGAATACCGGCTCGCCATGTTCCTCAGTTCTTAGCAGAATTAAGCGCCCTAAGCCCAGTTGAAAAATATCACCAGCCACAGTCACTTGCGGACGAATGGGGATCTTGTAGTCGGCATCTTTACCATAACCCAGCACACCGGGAACCTCTTTAAAGTACCAGTAGCGCTGCTGTTGTTCGGGGCGCTGGGTGCGATCATAGGCAATACCATTATTTCGATGCACATTAAAGTAGCGGCGATCTCCACTCGGCTCATCGACCACGGCTGTGCCCTGAAGCAATGCACCTTCCAGGTCGCTTCTACTCAACCAGATAAGCGGCGGAGCAAGGTTTCGCATATAAGCTGCTTGATCATTTGAGCTTTCTTTGGCCACAATTTCTTGTTTGCCGTAGCGGTAGCGAGTGATCTGATTCTGTTTAGCGTCGGCTTCATCCAGGCTTAATTGGGCTTCATCAAAGGGCAGGCCATACAGGGCATGCGGTGTTTCAGGGGATTGATGGGATTGTCCATCGGTCAGGCGTACATAGTATTTAGTCAATAAAAGCCGATCAGCCGGTAAACGTTGTAGCAAGGGCTTGTCATCACTGAGCTGGCTGGCTCGCTGTTGATCAGGCGACCAGCGCACTATTTCAAAGTGCCGGGTAATAAAGTCAGGATCGGTAAGCCGTGAAGCGCGACCTGACTGCTTGTCTGCATTCACCACATCACAGACAAAGGTTAAGGTATCTTTGATGCGATCAGCCGGTGTTTGCAACCAGGGCGTTGTGCCACCATGAATCGCGGCAGGGTCATAGGCATTGCCTTGAGAAAGATAGCTTTGCGTTTGCTGTGCAACGTCGCACAGGTCGTCACTTAAATCGATCCATTCACCCGCAGGCAGTTGAGTGGTCGGTGAAAAGGTTGGGCTGGCGAATAGGCTGCCACTGAACAGTAACGATAGGGCGAGAGCCAGATGTTTAGGAGTTGCCATTAGAGAATGATGTCTCAGAGGTTAAATTGTATGCCTAGTGTAGCAAACGGATGCTGAATGCCAAATTACCGGGCTGGGTATTGTGATGGGGTGTCGGCATTATGACCCTGTGTGCTACATAACATATACAAAAACTATTCAACGACAGTCTTTTTTGATTTGAACCTTGAGCTCCAATGCAGGATCATAGCGTACCAGTATGATGAGCTATAGTTTTTAACGGGGCACTGCTACATGATTCCACGCTTAGCTGAACTCAATCCAGTCCAGACGCTGTATATGGATTTTATCGATACACTGCGTCATCAGGGTTTTGAGGGCGATCTTAATCCGGATTATGCCAACCGAGTGGTTCTGGCAACGGATAACAGTATTTATCAGATTTTGCCTCAGGGTGTGCTCTATCCAAAGAAAGTCTCTGATCTGGAAAAAATTGCCCGGTTGGCTGATCAGCCGCGTTTTCACTCGATAGTATTGAGTGCGCGGGGTGGTGGTACCGGAACCAACGGACAATCACTGACCGATGGTTTGATTGTCGATTGTTCAAAATACATGAATCGTATTCTGGAAATTAACCCACATGAGCGCTGGGTGCGGGTCCAGGCCGGTGTGGTTAAGGATCAGCTGAATGCGGCGCTAAAACCCTATGGGCTGTTCTTTGCTCCGGAATTGTCTACCAGCAACCGTGCCACGATTGGTGGCATGATCAATACCGATGCCAGTGGTCAGGGCTCGGTATTGTATGGTAAAACCCGGGACCACGTGCTGGAACTGGATAGTATCTGGCTGGGCGGTGAACGCTGGCTCTCTGGGGCTTTGAGCGAAGAGCGACTGGTTGAAATCAAGCAGCAACCTGATCGAATCGGTGAAATTCACCGTGAACTGGATGATCTGTTTCAACAAAACCAGGTGTTGATAGAATCGAGCTTTCCCAAACTCAACCGCTGCCTGACCGGTTATGATCTGGCGCACATTCGCGATGAGTCAGGGCGCTTCAATCTCAACTCTATCCTTTGTGGCGCAGAAGGTTCGCTCGCTTTTATTGCCGAAGCCAAGCTCAATGTACTGCCGATCCCCAAATATGCCGCACTGGTGAATATAAAATACACCAGTTTTGAATCCTCGCTGCGCGATGCCAAATCACTGATGGACTGGCAGCCTACCTCAATCGAAACCATTGACTCAAAAGTTTTGAATCTGCCATGGGCGATATCGTCTGGGATAGCGTGCGGGCCTATTTTCCACAACGTGATGATGAACCCGCTATCCGTGGTATTAACCTGATTGAATACACCGGCGATGATGAAGCTGAGCTGAAACAAAAGGTGGATGCCCTGTGTCAGCACCTGGCTTCAGTCAGTGGCGCAGCGGGCAAAAGCTTTGGTTATTCTGTAGTTTACGGTGCAGCCGAAATCAACAAGGTTTGGGCCATGCGCAAGAAAGCCGTTGGCCTCTTGGGCAATGCTGAAGGGTCGAAGCGCCCCGTGCCTTTTGTTGAAGATACTGCCGTGCCACCCGAAAATCTGGCTGATTTTATTATGGATTTTCGTCGAGTGCTGGATGAGCACGAGCTGGAGTACGGTATGTTCGGTCATGTCGATGCTGGTGTGTTGCACGTACGTCCGGCTTTGGATATGAAAGACCCTGAGCAGGAAGTGATGATTCGTCGCATTACCGATGAAGTGGTGCGCCTGACCCAACAGTACAAAGGCTTGCTCTGGGGTGAGCATGGTAAAGGGGTCAGATCTGAATATGCACCGGAGTTTTTCGGCGCACTGTATCCGGAATTACAGCGGATTAAAGCCCTGTTCGATCCACGCAATCAGATGAATCCGGGCAAAATTGCTACGCCAGTCACTCAGCAGGGTGCTGAGTTGCTGAAAATTGATGCGGTTCCTACGCGTGGACAGCAAGATCGGCAAATCCCGGCTGAAGTCCGGGATACCTATGCATCCGCAATCAACTGCAATGGCAATGGCGCCTGCTATAACTATGATCCCAATGATGCCATGTGCTCCTTCCTGGAAGGGAACCCGTGAGCGAATCCATTCACCTAAAGGACGCTCTTCCCTGATCAGGGAGTGGTTGCGCTTGCTGAGTCAGCAGGGCAGTGATCTTAATCAGGAAGCCGAGCAGATTCGTGGTGCCTCGGTTTTTTCCGGTTTAACCGCTCGGGTCAGGAATACCTTTCGGCGAAATCGTGGTGAATATGATTTCTCCAATGAAGTACATGAGGCGATGATGGGGTGTCTGGCGTGCAAGTCTTGCGTTGCACAATGTCCGATCAAGGTGAATGTACCGGATTTCAGAGCCCGTTTTCTGGAGGTCTACTACGGTCGTTATCTGCGTCCGATGAAGGATTACCTGGTAGGAAGTCTGGAGTTTATGATTCCATCCCTGTCACGTTTTCCGGCGCCCTATAACTGGGCGATGCGTAATACGTTTATGCGCGCGGCCATGAAAAGTCTGGTTGGTATGGTGGATAGCCCGGTTATTTGCCGCCATAGCTTGCGTCAAGGCTTGCGTGAGCGCTCTATCGACTGGGCCACGGAGGCCTCCATCCTGTCTCTGACACCTGCGCAGCGTGACCGTAGTGTGGTGATCGTTCAGGATGCCTTTACCAGCTATTTTGAAACGCAGCTGGTTCTGGATCTGGTCGATTTACTCAGTCTGCTGGGGTTCAACGTACTGGTCGCTCCGTTTATGCCCAATGGTAAACCCCTGCATGTGCATGGCTTTATGCAGGCATTCAACAAAGCGGCTGAGAAAAATCTCACACTGCTACGAGCACTGGACGAAACCGGTCTGCCTCTGGTGGGGATAGACCCATCGATGACATTGACCTACCGCTCAGAGTACAAGGATGTCAGCGATGACCTACCCAACGTTATGTTGATTCAGGAATGGCTGGTGGAGGCGATTCAGCAGCGCCCACTGACAGGCAGCGTGCCGCAGCACAGCTTTAAGCTGCTGGCGCACTGCACCGAGAAAACCTCTGCCGCTGCATCAATCCGTCAATGGCAAACCCTGTTTGGTTATCTGGGTCAGGAGCTGGAAGTGCTTTCAACCGGTTGCTGTGGCATGTCCGGAACTTTCGGCCATGAAGCGCAGAATTACAAATTATCCAAAGAGATTTACGCACTGAGCTGGAGTGAAATCGTTAATAGCCCGGCGCATAAAGGACAGTTGTTGGCGACAGGCTATTCCTGTCGTTCACAGGTAAAGCGTCTGGATAATCAGATGTTGCTACATCCGGTGCAGGCGTTGTTAAGTGTTGTACAAAAGTTGTGATGCATCTGCAGGCTAAATCAGCGAGACTTTGAACAAATTTATACGAATCCATAAGGGAGATAAGACGTGGAAGATTTATTGCCAGAATTGTGTGACCAGTTTCCGGAATTAGTCCAGGTTGTAGAGCCGATGTTTGCCAATTTTGGTGGGCGTGAAGCCTTTGGTGGTGAAATTGTCACTATTAAAGCCTATGAAGATAATTCTCTGGTGCGTGAACAAGTGGCGCAGCCAGGGCAGGGTAAGGTGCTGGTTGTTGATGGAGGCGCTTCCATGCGTCGAGCCATGCTCGGAGATATGCTGGCAGAAAAGGCCGAAAAAAACGGCTGGGAAGGCATCATCATTTATGGCTGCATTCGTGATGTGAATGCGATCAGTCAGCTGGATCTGGGGGTTCAGGCGTTGGGGTCTCACCCGATGAAAACTGATAAGCGCGGCCTGGGTGATCTGAACGTACCCCTGACTTTTGGTGGCGTGACCTTTACACCGGGGCAGTATGTTTATGCGGATAATAATGGTGTGCTGGTATCTCCTGAGAAGCTTGAACTGGCTGATGCGTAATCCGCTGCAGATAAGCAAGGACCGGAGGTTCCGATGAGCCATGCTCAGCAGTGGCTCAGTTCAGATAGCCTGCTGGACCTGCTGCAAAGCAGGCCAGAAGGCATCAGCGAACATGAATTGCTGAAAACTCTGGAACAGCAAGGGCATATCCAGCTGGAGGCTGATGGGTTTCATGATTTGATGAAGCTCTTCCATATGCATTTTTTACTGTTTCATCGCCTGTATCATTTGCGTGATGAGCTGCATGCCAAAGGCCAGTGGTCTTTAAATATACATACCTTGTCAATTCGTTTACTCCCCTATCAAGCAGGCCAACAGGGGCTGATAACTGACGATCCGTTACGCCGTTATTATCTGGACCTAAGCCATCTGGAATACACCAGTGAAGCCATGCTGGAACAAATGTTGGCTGGCTTTTGGTCAAAATTGAGCAGTCCAGCCGAAACCTGTGCGCAGCAACAAGCGCTGGAGATGTTAGAGTTGGATGAAAATGCATCTGATAAACAGATCAAGCAGGCTTGGCGGCGAATGGCAATGCGCCATCATCCGGATCGTGGGGGCGATGACGAAACTATCAAGCAAATCAATCAAGCCGTCGCGCTACTGCTGCCTGGACGCTGAGTTCATCTGAACAAGTAACCCCTTAGCTTTAATAATATGGATATGGCATGCCAAAATCATTAAAACTGGCAATTATATTGGTCTCCCTTGTTCTGATAGGCTGGGTGATGTGGTCCTTTCTGGGTGTGAAGCCCATCTCCAAGGATTTGAGTGTAATAGGTCAGGGCAAGCCGGTAGTGGTGCTGGTGTATGAAAGTTATGCTCCGGCGGGTATGGATGCCATGGCGCGGCTTAACCAGGTCCGTTCGGACTATGAACCTGATTTCAAATTCCGTGTGGCACATATGGGGACACCTGAAGGGGATGTGTTTGTGCGCCGGTATGAGGCGTTTGATGGCGTGATGGTGCTATTTGATGCAACGGGAGATGTTGTCAGAGTTACTCTGGTGCCAGATGAACCTGCGAGTCTAATAAGTGAACTGGAGCGCTTGCGTTAAGTGTGTAATTCTAGAGTTGCTGAACCTGTTGATATGGATCATAATCATTAATCGACGTATCTATACCTAGCCTGTTTTTTTAAGTGAATATGTATCAGCATGGCCATCCGAAGTGGGTGGCCTTGTTTTTTTAACGGAGATAAAAATGTCAGAACTACCCCCGATCAAAGTAACTGAGCTGGATATTGACAGGCTGGAGGGGATGCTGGACAAAACACCCTACCGGGGTGATGCAAGCTATGACAGTTTGCGTGAAGAGCTGGCCAGAGCTATCGTGGTTAAAGCAGATGAGATGCCCGATGATGTAGTGCGGATGAACTCAACAGTGACTTTTGAAGTGGAAGAGAGTGGCCGTCAGTTTCACCTGACGCTTTGCTATCCGCATGAGATAAAGGGACAGCCTGAAACCCTGTCAATCTTTGCACCTATCGGAAGTGCCCTGCTGGGGTTGTCTGTAGGGCAGCGCATTGACTGGGAATTGCCGGATACCAAGCATCGCCACGTTAAAATTATCAAAGTTGAAAATCCGCAACCGAGCAACTGAGGACGCAGGCGTGTACGATTTACTCATCTTTGATTGGGATGGCACAATTATAGATTCCGAGGCCAGTATCATCGGCAGCATGCAGTCAGCTGCGTTGGATCTATGTATCGATGTGCCGGAAGATGCTGCTGTTAGAAATATCATCGGACTGGGTTTGCCTGAAGCCATCCGCATGCTATATCCGGACCAGGATGAAACCTTGGTGTTGGCTATGCGTGAGCGTTATGTGCAGCATTTTTTGTCAGCCGATCCCACCCGATCCAACCTGTTTCCAGGTGTAAGAGATACTCTTGAACAGCTGCAGGGTGAAGGGTTTCGGCTGGCAGTTGCAACGGGTAAAAGCCGTCGTGGTCTGGATCGGGTGCTATCCGACACCGGCCTTGCGCCGCTGTTTGAAATCACCAAATGTGCCGATGAAACCGCATCTAAACCGGATCCTTGTATGCTTGAAGAGATTCTTTTGGTGACAGATGTTGATCCCCGGCGCGCCTTGATGATCGGTGATACAGAATATGATCTTGAGATGGGGCAGCGAGCAGGAATAGATACAGTGGCTGTGAGTTATGGTGCACACCATATTGACCGTTTGTCCCGCTGGAATCCGGTACTGGAAGTGCATCAGTTTGCGGAACTTGGGAGCTGGTTGCTGCGTCATAAAGCCAGCTGAATAACCCTTTTAAGGAGTGGTACGTGAGTAATAATCATTGGGATGATCCGGATAAAAAAGAGTCACCGCCTGAGCTGTTGTCTGAAGAACCCAAAGCAGATGCCAAGGTAAAGCAGGCTCTGGATCAAGCGTCTGCGCAGACGGAGAAGAGTAAAGAATGGCGGTTGATTGAAAAAATTGTCTCCAGTCTGAATGTCGAGCAGCGTCGTTCACGGCGTTGGGGTATTTTCTTCAAGTCGCTGACCTTTATTTATTTGTTCGCACTGCTGGCCTTTTTTCTTATGGGGCGTGATTTTAGTGGTGCTAAAGAGGCGGTTGACCGGCAACCGCATGTCGCTCTCATTGAAGTACGGGGCATTATTGCTGATGGTGCAGATGCCAGTGCAGATAATATTATTACTGCCCTTCGTCGAGCCTTCTCATCAAATCAGAGCCGGGCCATTATTCTGCGAATTAACAGCCCAGGAGGTGCTCCGGTACAGGCTGGCTATATCAATGATGAGATTGTTCGCTTAAAAGGACTGCATCCGGACAAAAAAGTCTATGCGGTGATTGCTGATATAGGGGCTTCAGGTGGTTATTACATAGCTGTCGCTGCAGATGAAATTTATGCTGACAAAGCCAGTCTGGTAGGTTCCATTGGTGTGACTGCCTCCGGTTTCGGTTTCGTTGATTTGATCGATAAAATGGGTATCGAGCGGCGTATTATGACCTCGGGTGAGAATAAAGCCTTCCTTGATCCATTCAGTCCTCAGCGAGAAGATGAAACCGAGTTTTGGGAATCTGTGTTGGAAACAACGCACCGGCAATTTATCAACGAAGTGAAACAGGGTCGTGGAGAGCGTTTGTCTGATGAAGCGCGCTTGTTCACCGGACTAGTCTGGAGCGGCGAACAAGCATTGGAACTGGGGTTGATTGATGGATTAGGTAGTTCCAGCTATGTTGCGCGTGAACTGGTTAAAATCGATCGTCTGGTAGACTACACCTATCAGCCATCCTCCTTTGACAGACTGGTTGATCGCTTGGGCGTGTCTTTTGCCAAGCATCTTTCCACCCAAATGGTAGAGTACTGGTCACCGCGCTTGCAGTGACCGGTTAGTACTGTCCGTTAGTACTACTTATGAGTACTACAGAACCTCAATACCTTCCTGTTCCAGCATACGTACCAGGCGTATCAAGGGCAGGCCGATCAGGGTGTTGGGGTCATCTCCCTCAAGTTTGTCAAATAATACAATTCCCAGAGCTTCGGACTTAAAGCTGCCTGCACAATTAAAAGGCTGCTCGCGTTCAAGGTAGCGATCTATCATGGTGTCACTGAGGTGGCGAAAGTATACTTTGAAAGGGACTACGTCGACCTGTGCCTGCCGGGTTTCGGTATTATACAGGCTCAATCCTGTCAGGAAGGTTGCGCAGCGTCCTGAAGCATTGTGTAACTGTTCCACGGCCTTGGCTTTGGTGCCTGGTTTGCCGATAATCTGGCCATCAAGCACAGCAACCTGATCAGAGCCGATAATCAGTGCGTTATGAAAGTGTCCGGCTAGTGAGCGGGCCTTGCTTTCAGCCAGTCTGGCGACCAATGCTTCTGCTGATTCGGTGGGTAAGGGGGTTTCATCAACATCGGGTTTTTTGCAGCGATAGGCGAAACCAAGCTTATCCAGAATTTCACGACGATAGGGTGAGCTGGATGCTAAAACGAGGGTTTTGTCCATTTTCAGGCCTTTTACACAGAGTATTCAGAGTTATTGCTTATAGTATCGACATTTTTCTTGAATGAAACCCCTGAATCCCTTTGACAGACGCCATCGCAATGCCTAGAATTGCGCGCTTATGTCGAACGGTCCATTACCGAAAAAAGCTGATCCGCGCAAACTTGCTGAGCGGGAAGCGCAAATTACTGGCATCGCTGAAATTTCAGCGATGCCTCGCCTTGCTTCTTTTTTATGCAGCGAGCAGGGCAGAGTAAATGTAACGTTGAGTTTTGCAGTAGATGAACAGCATCTGCGAACCGTATCAGGTAAAGCCAGGGGTCAGGTGTTTATGACCTGCCAGCGTTGCCTTGAGCCGGTTGGTATTGATGTAAGGGCAGATGTAAATCTGGCCGTAGTTCTCAATGATGAGCAGGCCAAAAACCTGCCGCGGTACTACGACCCGCTACTCGTTGAAGACGATGATGTGGAGTTGTTACCGATCGTTGAGGATGAATTGATCCTGAGCTTGCCTTCCGTGCCCATGCACGAGGACTGCTCAATCAAGACATCCTGGGGCGATAGTGGAACAGTTCGTCTTCAGCAAGAAAAACCTAACCCTTTCAGTGTGCTGGCCTCGCTAAAAGACAAGACCAGCAAGCGTTAATCAGGAGCTATATACCATGGCAGTACAGCAGAACAAAAAATCCCGTTCAAGACGCGATATGCGTCGTTCGCATGATGCGCTGAGCGGTCCGACTCTGGCAGTTGATGCAACTACCGGTGAAACACATCGTCGTCACCACGTGACAGAAGATGGTTTCTATCGTGGTCGTCAGGTTATCAACAAGCAAGACGAAGAGTAAGCTTGTCTGAACACCTTAGCATTGCCGTAGATGCGATGGGCGGGGACTTCGGTCCCCGCGTTACTGTTCCTGCCTGTATCAATTTGTTAAAGCAGCAATCCGATCTGACGGTTTTGCTAGTGGGTGACCAGTCTCAGATTGAGCCCTTGTTATCACGCTGTCCCTCGTATTTATCCAAACGCATCACGCTTATCCATACCGCATCCGTCATTACCATGAATGACAAGCCCTCCTATGCCTTGCGTCACCTCCGCGATTCCTCTATGTATAAAGCACTGGAACTGGTACGTGATGGCAGGGCTTCAGCTTGTGTCAGTGCGGGTAATACCGGGGCTTTGATGGTGCTGGGTTGTAGCCTGTTGCGCACACTTCCGGGTATTGACCGGCCAGCCATTATCAGTGCTATTCCAACGCAACAGGATCATTGCTATCTACTGGACCTGGGCGCAAATGTGAATTGTAGTGCAGAGCATCTGTTGCAGTTCGCGCTGATGGGCTCTGCCATGGTATCGGCGGTTGAGGGTAAATCAGCGCCGCGCGTTGCGCTGCTGAACATTGGAAGTGAAGAAATTAAGGGTAATGAGCAGGTCAAGCTGGCCTCTCGGCTGATTCAGGAACGCGGCAATCTGAACTATATCGGTTTTATCGAAGGTGATGAGGTTTTCAGTGACCGTGCCGATGTAATTGTTTGTGATGGCTTTACCGGTAATATTGCCCTCAAGAGCAGCGAGGGCCTGGCGCGTCTGATTGCAGGAAAGCTGCGCAAGAGTTTTACCCGTAATCTGTACCGGCGCCTGCTGGGTGTGCTTGCACAGCCTGTGCTCAAAGAGTTGCAGCAACAAATTGACCCCGGTCAGCGAAATGGTGCCAGTTTGCTGGGGTTGCAAGGGGTGGTGGTTAAAAGTCATGGAGGTGCAGGGCAGCGTCACTTTGAGGCCGCTCTGGCACAGGCGATCACGGATGCGAGACTGAATGTGCCGTCACGAATTGTTGAGAGACTGGCACAACAGTTACAGCAGAACCCTGCCTGAACGTTTAACTCGGCGCACAATGTTGTACACTATAGTTTTTTAAAGCCGGAACTATAATCGGCTATCCATCTTTGATCTGTTGTTATGAGGATACTATGTCGCAAGCGCTGGCTTTTGTGTTTCCTGGGCAAGGCTCTCAACAGGTTGGTATGTTGTCTGAACTGGCAGCAGCCCACCCTGTAATAGAAGAGACTTTTGCAGAGGCTTCAACGGCTTTGGGTTATAATCTCTGGGAGTTGGTTCAGGCTGGACCAGAAGAGCAACTTAATTCTACTGAGGTTACTCAGCCTGCTTTGCTGACCGCCAGTGTTGCACTCTGGCGCCTGTGGGAGCAGCAAGGTGGTGCGACACCCGCTGTGATGGCCGGGCATAGTTTGGGCGAATATTCTGCACTGGTTTGTGCGGGTGCCATGTCACTGGAGGCTGGTGTGAAACTGGTCAAGCTTCGCGGTGAGCTGATGCAGCAGGCTGTGCCTGCAGGTACAGGTGCCATGGCAGCCATATTGGGTCTTGACGATGCATCGGTAAAGTCGGCCTGTGCTCTTGCTGCTGAAGGCGAGGTGGTTGCTCCAGTAAATTATAACTGCCCTGGACAGGTCGTTATTGCCGGTGAGAAGCTGGCAGTCGAGCGTGCCATGGCGGCTTGTAAAGCGGCGGGAGCGAAGCGTGCTATTGCCTTGCCTGTCAGCGTTCCATCGCATTGCAGTCTGATGAAGCCTATTGCTGAAGAGATGGCGGCCGCTTTGACATCAGTAGCCCTGGATATGCCGATGGTGCCGGTGGTACAGAATGTGACAGCTCAGGTTGTCGATTCAGTTGAAAGTCTGCGGAAAAATCTTGTTGCGCAGTTATACAGCCCGGTTTTGTGGACTGATTCAGTGTCAGCAATGGTTGATCGGGGCGTACTGGTTACCATTGAGTGTGGGCCAGGTAAGGTGCTTTCCGGACTGAATAAGAAGATTAATAAATCACTCGACGTTGTGTCTTTGACCGATGTGGTGAGTTTTGAGAAAGCATTAAGCCTAATCTAAACAGGTGGATTCAGGGAGTCTTATGAGTATTGAAGGTAAAGTGGCGCTGGTGACCGGCGCAACACGCGGGATAGGCAAAGCGATTGCTGAAAACCTCGCCGCGCAGGGTGCTGTCGTAGTTGGTACTGCAACCAGTGAAAAAGGGGCGGCGGCAATCAGTAGCTACCTGCTTGCAGCTGAAAATCCGGGCTGTGGCCTGGTATTGGACGTTGCTAATTCAGAATCCATTGATGTTGTCCTGAAAGAGATCACCACCCGCTTCGGTGCGGTGGAAATTCTGGTTAATAATGCTGGCATCACGCGTGATAATATCATGATGCGCATGAAGGATGATGAGTGGGATAGCGTCATTAATACCAATTTGAGTGCTAACTTCCGTCTGGCAAAAAGCTGTCTGCGCGGGATGACTAAAGCGCGCTGGGGACGTATCATAAGCATCAGCTCCGTAGTTGCCTCTATGGGTAATGCCGGTCAAGCTAACTATGCAGCGGCAAAAGCTGGCCTGGAGGGTTTTTCACGTGCCTCGCACGCGAAATCGCAACGCGCAATATCACGGTTAATTGTGTTGCGCCGGGTTTTATCGATACTGATATGACCTCCGGGTTGGCTGAGGAGCATAAAACGGTTTTGCAGGGGCAGATTCCTATGGCGCGCCTGGGCGAGCCTGAAGAAGTTGCCGCTGTAGTTGGTTTCCTCGCCAGTGAGGGTGGAAGCTACGTAACAGGTGAAACTATTCATGTCAATGGTGGCATGTATATGGCCTGAATCAGCAAATCGGCAACAAAGAATTGTTTTTTGTGCTGATATGTTGATAATTGTCCGTCAGCAATAACTAAATCGGTCGACACGCTTGCTTGTGTGTCATTGGTTCTAATAAAATTGCGTCTCGCATCTTGGGATGTGATGGTGTCTACAAGTATATAGGAAGAGATATGAGTAATATTGAAGAGCGCGTTAAGAAAATCATCGCTGAGCAGCTGGGTGTTAAAGAAGAAGAGGTGGTCAACAGTGCCTCCTTCGTTGAAGACCTGGGTGCAGACTCGCTCGACACCGTTGAGCTGGTGATGGCACTGGAAGAAGAATTCGAAACTGAAATCCCCGACGAGGAAGCTGAAAAAATCACTACCGTTCAGCTGGCGATCGATTACATCAACGCACACCAGTAATCAGTCAGTCTCTGAGGTTTAGTTGAAAAGCCGCACCTATATAATCGCTATATAGTGCGGCTTTTCTGTTAATGGCCTGAATTTCTGGAGGAACAGATGTCTCGCAAAAAAGTGGTTGTAACCGGCCTGGGTCTGTTAACACCGGTTGGTAACACTGTAAAGGAGGCGTGGGACAGTATTCTAGCCGGTAAAAGTGGAGCTCAGAATATCGAGCATTTTGATACGTCTGCGTTTGCTACTCGATTCTCTGCACCTGTTAAAGCGTTTGATCTGGAACCCTATATGAGCGTCAAGGAAGCACGCAAAATGGATCTGTTCATTCAGTATGGCATGGTGGCTGCTATCCAGGCGGTTGAAGATGCCGGGCTGGAAGTGACTGAAGAGAATGCGCCCCGTATCGGCTGTGCGATAGGTTCAGGCATCGGCGGCTTGCCGATGATTGAAAATACACACAACATCCTGAATAAATCAGGTCCACGTAAAGTGTCACCCTTTTTCGTACCGGGCAGCATCATCAATATGATTGCTGGCAATCTGGCGATCAAGTATGGCTTTCGCGGTCCGAATATAGCGATTACTACCGCCTGTACATCAGGCACGCACAATATTGGTCATGCCATGCGTATGATTCAATACGGTGACGCCGATATCATGATTGCCGGTGGTGCTGAAATGGCCACAACGCCTTTGGGTATTGCTGGCTTCTCGGCAGCGCGTGCATTATCAACGCGTAATGATGATCCTCAGGCAGCCAGCCGTCCCTGGGATAAAGACCGCGACGGTTTTGTGCTAGGTGAAGGTGCCGGTATTCTGGTACTGGAGTCCTACGAAAGCGCCAAGGCGCGTGGTGCGCATATTTATTGTGAACTGTCCGGGTTCGGCATGAGTGACGATGCATTTCATATGACGGCCCCACCAGAAAATGGTGCCGGTGCCGCCTTATCCATGACTAATGCCATGCGTGATGCCGGTATGAATCCGGAGGAGCTTCACTATATTAATGCGCATGGAACATCGACTCCGGCGGGTGATATAGCTGAATCTAATGCCGCCAAGCTGGTGTTAGGCAGCGCAGCAAAACAGGTGCGTATGAGCTCCACCAAGTCGATGATCGGGCATTTGCTCGGTGCAGCGGGTGCCGTAGAAGCCGCATTTTGTGTGCTGGCGATACGGGACAAGGTAGCTCCACCGACGATCAATCTGGACAACCCGTCTGAGGGGTGCGATCTGAATTATGTCGCGCATCAGGCGCAAACCTGCAAGATTGATACGGCCATGTCCAATTCGTTTGGTTTTGGTGGTACCAATGGCACCCTGATTTTCAGTCGACTCTGAAAATCGATCCGGGAGCAGCGCATGTACACAATGTACGGGCAAAAAACTGCTCTGCATAAGCGCCATCCGTGGCGCGCTATGCTGTGGGCGCATGGTCTTAGACGGCTCTGGAATCTATGGCAGAACTTAAAAACTCCTTAGTTAATGGCAAGTCAGCTGCTTCGATAGCTATTCAGGATCGGGGCGTGAGCTATGGTCAGGGTGTTTTCGAGACACTGCGAGTTACACAGGGTAGGCCGCTGCTGTGGGACGAACACTTGCAACGATTACTGAATGGCTGTAAACGTCTGCAGATCCCTGTAGATGGCCTGCAACACCTTCTGTACGATGATTTGCAGCAGTTACCTGCTGCGGATCATGCTGTAGTGAAAATCATTGTCACGGCGGGCTCTGGTGGCCGGGGCTATATGATGCCAGCTGACGTTCAGCCAACCCGTATTCTGCAGCAACTTCCCTTGCCTGTGTATTACGGCAATCCCGCCTTGCAGGGCATTCGCGCACGCTGGTGTGATCTGCAGCTAGCCTGTGCGCCTGCACTGGCCGGTATTAAGCATTTAAATCGTCTTGAACAAGTGCTCGCTCGCGCCGAGTGGAATGACCCGGCCGTGCAGGAAGGCATTGTCTGTGGGGCTGATGGTTACCTGGCTGAGGGAACCATGAGCAACCTGTTTTTGGTGTATGATGGCAAATTGCTAACGCCAGATCTTTCTCGATACGGCATTGCCGGCATTATGCGAAACTACCTGATTGAATTAGCTGCAAATGTGGGAATTAATACGGAAATTGGCCGGTATACCCGCACCGATTTATTAGCTGCAGATGAAGTTTTTTTCTGCAACAGCTTAATCGGAGTCTGGCCTCTGGCGCAGTTGGATGACCAAACGTTTATACCTGGACCGGTGACCCGAAGGCTTCAGGTTTTGCTGAAAGAGAATTATTGTTGATGTTAAAAAAACTGGCGTTACTTTTCCTCCTGTCCATGGCATTGGTTGTTGCAGCCGCTTGGTACGTTTACGATGATTTTGAAAAAAGTCTGCACCAGCCTTTGCCTCTGGATGCACAGCAGGTAATCAGTGTGCCCGCTGGTAGCAGTTTTCAGCAGGTTATGCGTCGCTTTGAAGCTAGTGGATGGATAAAGAATGCCGATTTACTGCGTCTTTACACGCGAATGCATCCGCAAATTACCGCTATCCGTGCAGGCGAATATGCCATAGATCCGGGAAGTAGCTTGCTGGATGTTATCGATAAGATGAATCGTGGCGATGTTGTTCGCTATTATTTTACCCTGATCGAAGGGTATACCTTCAAACAGCTTCTTGCAGGACTTGCAGCAGATGAGCGTATAGAGTCAACGCTGGCTGAGAGCAGCGAAGCCGAAATCATGGCGATGCTGGGAGCTGAGACTGCCCAGCCCGCAGAAGGTATGTTCCTGGCTGAAACCTATCAGTTTCAACGTGGTGCAAAAGATATAGATATACTGCGCAGGGCGCATAATGATCTGACTGTATTTCTCGAGCAGGAATGGCAGGCGCGTGATGAGTCACTGCCCTATGACAATGCCTATGAAGCGCTGATTATGGCGTCGATTATTGAAAAAGAAACCGGTGTTCCTGACGAGCGCAGCCGTATTGCCGGTGTGTTTGTTCGTCGGCTGAATATTGGCATGCGTTTGCAGACAGACCCAACCGTTATTTACGGGATGGGAGATCGTTATAAAGGCCGTATCCGTCGCTCAGACCTGCAGCAGCCCAGCCCCTGGAATACTTATACTATTGATGGTTTACCGCCTACGCCAATAGCCTTGGTCGGGCGAGAGGCGATTGTAGCGGCTCTTAATCCGCTGGAAGGCGATGAACTCTACTTTGTTGCGCGTGGCGATGGCACCCATCATTTTTCACGCAGCTTGCGTGAACATAATAATGCGGTTAACCGTTATCAGCGCAATCGCCGCAGTGATTATCGTTCATCACCAACCACAGGGAGCGAATAATGAGAGGTTGCTTCATTACCCTGGAAGGGGTTGAAGGTGTTGGAAAAACCACCAACCTTGAGTATATCCATCAACGCCTGAAAGCTGCCGGCAAAACCGTTGTGGTCACGCGCGAACCGGGTGGCACCGCCATGGCTGAAGAGATCCGGGAGCTGTTACTGCAACAACGTGCGGAATCTGTGTCAGAAATGGCTGAACTGCTATTAATGTTTGCTGCGCGTGCCCAGCACCTGCACTCCTTGATTATTCCGGCCCTGGAGCAGGGGCAGTGGGTATTGTGCGATCGTTTTACCGATGCCACCTACGCCTATCAAGGTGGTGGTCGTGGTGTGTCCCAGTCACTGATCAGTACCTTGGAGAGCATGGTGCAGGCATCGCTGCGCCCGGACCTTACCCTGTTGCTGGATCTGCCGGTAGAGCAGGGACTCGAGCGTGCCCGTAATCGCAGCACGCCGGACAGGTTTGAAGCGGAGAAACAACGTTTTTTTGAAGCGGTCAGGCAGACTTATCTGGACCGGGCGACGGCCGAGCCAGAACGCTTTGCCGTGATTGATGCCTCGGTCGATCTTGCACAGGTTCAGGCGCAGATAAGCCAGCAACTGCAGCAACGCCTGGGAGTAGATCCTGCATGAGCTATCAGCCGCTTGTAGTGCCTTGGGCCGATGCGCTATGGAACAAGCTGGCCAGACAGCATGCTGAATCACGCCTGCCACATGCCATCCTGCTTACGGGGCACACAGGTACAGGTAAGATTGAGTTTGCCCAGGCTTTCGCACACCTGCTGTTGTGTCATCAGCCACACAATCATCAACCCTGCGGTGTTTGTCGTGGCTGTGAGCTGCTTAGTAGTGGTAACCATCCTGACCTGGTTCACCTGCATCCTGCTGAAGCGGGCAAAGCGATCAAGGTGGATCAGGTACGCGAACTGTTGCAGTTTCTGCATAATACCGCACAGCAGGGTGGCTATCGTGTAGTGGTTATGGAACCGGCCGAAAACATGAATATCAATGCGGCCAATGCCTTGCTTAAATCACTTGAAGAGCCGGGTAACAACACTTTGTTATTACTGGTGTCGCATCAGCCGGGACAACTTATGCCGACCATACGTAGCCGTTGTCAGCAGGTTGGGTTTCCCATGCCCAAGCCTGAGGAGGCGATTCCCTGGTTGACTCAGCAATTAGATATAGACGCGGAACGCGCTGAACAGTTATTGCGGATTACTCAGGGGGCACCTCTCAAGGCTCGCCTGCTTTATCAGAACGACCGAATAAGCTTTAGAGCCGGGTTTATGACCGGACTGGTCGATCTGCTTAAAGCACGTACAACGGCAGTGACACTGGCAGAAAAATTTTATAAAGAAGACTTGTTGCAACTTCTGGAATGGATGCACAGTCTACTGGTAGACATTGCACGCTTGCAGGCAGACGGTGATATGCAGAAAATCAGCAATACGGATATGTTTAAAATGCTGAATGCCGTTGCTAAAAAGACTACAGTCGTTAAACTTTATGCATTAATTGATAAGTTACAGGCTGAGCGGATCAGCTTAATGGAACGTCACAACCCGAATCGTCAGTTGTTGCTTGAAACACTGCTGCTTGAATGGGTTGGGCTGGTTCGATAATGTAAAGGAATCTGAATATGTCGATCGTACCCAGAATCAGTCACGGTATTCTTTCTCTGGCGATAGAGAACAAAGAAGATCTGTATAAGTCATTTATGCCGTTCGTGACTCATGGTGGCTTGTTTATTCCTACCTCACGATCCTATCAGTTAGGCGAAGAGGTGTTTATGCTGCTGAACGTCATGGAAGAGCAGGAGAAAATACCCGTAACAGGCAAGGTGATCTGGGTAACGCCCAAGGCAGCACAAGGCGGCCGGGTACCGGGTATAGGCATACAATTGACCGCTGATGACGCGCCCCTGGTGCGTAAAATTGAGAACTATCTCGCCGGGGCACTGAATAGTTCACGACGTACCTACACCATTTAAGCCACACAGGATTCAAAACTGCTGTTATGTATGTAGACTCACACTGCCATTTAGACCGTATTAATATTGAAAAGCTGAATACTACATTGACCGGGCTGGTCGATGCTGCGGTAGAGCGGGGTGTGCACAAAATGCTTTGTGTCTCTATCGACCTGGAACAGTTTGAGCAGATGGCGACAGCAGTAGCACCTTTTTCGCAGGTTTATCTATCGGCAGGTGTACATCCTCTGCATGTGGATGAACAGCCCTATGATGAGCAACGCTTACGTCTGGCCGCCAGTCGCAACAAAGTGGTGGCCATTGGTGAAACGGGGCTGGATTACTATTATTCCAAAGAACATATTGATGCCCAGCATGAGAGCTTTGCCGGGCACCTGCGCCTGGCGGGTGAGTTGGATCTGCCGGTTATTGTGCATACCCGTGATGCCCGCGAAGATACGCTGAAGCTGATTGATCAGTATGGTAATCCCAAATCTGCCGGTGTGTTACATTGCTTTACTGAATCCTTAGCGATGGCTCAGGCGGCGCTGGAAATGAATTATATGATCTCATTTTCCGGCATTATCACTTTCAAAAATGCAGAAGAACTGCGAGATGTGGTGAGAGCGGTGCCGCTGGATAAGCTATTGATTGAAACAGACTCACCCTATCTTGCCCCCGTACCTTATCGTGGCAAGCAGAATCAGCCCGCCTATGTAGTCGAAGTAGCTCAGTGTGTGGCGGATCTGAAGGGGGTATCTGTAGAGGAAGTGGCTGAAGTGACACAGAATAACTTTAACCGCTTATTTTCACGAGCGCAGGGGTAAGGCGTAAGCTAGAAGGGAACTGCTGGGTGTCAGGCTTGCCCAGTCCTTGGGCAAGAAACCTCAGTAACCCATATCCTCATCGGTCATGGGAGTAATGCTCAACAGCATTTTGGTCAGGTCCAGCAGGATGATCAGAATGTTGTTGTGGTAGCAAACACCCTGTACAAAGCGTTTCGCGGATTCATCACCACTCAGGTTGGGTGCGCGATCCACACGGTTGGCCGGTAGGTTGATGACTTCATCTACACTATCCACTACCAGACCGATGACTTCCTTATCGTTCAGCTCTACCACAATGATGCGTGTATCGTCATCGTAAGGTACATCGGACATATGGAAGAGGCGGCGGGTGTCTATCACTGTGACCACGTTACCGCGCACATTGATAATACCCAGCACAGAGTAGTCGGCTCCGGGTACCGGTGTGATTTCAACGTAACGCAGCACCTCTTTAACCTGCATGACATCAATGCCATACAGCTCCTGATTCACACGAAAGGTAGCCCACTGGTGGTAAACAACTTCTTCCTCATTGGCACGACGTGCGGCCTCATTCCGCTGCTTGTTATTCTTGGTACTTTCCTGGAGCATTTTTATTTGCTCGGCGGCGGCTTCTAAACTCATGATTAAGGATCCTTTCAGCTACCTGTTAATGGCTGTCGATTCAGAATTTGATTATCAAGGATTATAGCTTCAATAATGCCATCTAGCCATGCTAATCAGCGGGCTTCCTTGTTTTATAGGCAGTTGTCTGGTTTTGGCAACCCGGCCAGACAGGCTGCTAACTTGGCTGGGCTGCCTGGAAACAGTTTCAATAAATGAATACTACGGCCTTTATCCGCTCCCAGTTCACGACTGATGGCTTTACATAATGGGCGCATAGCGGGTGAATGCTCATAGCGGCGGTAGAAGTCACGCAGAACCCAAATGATTTCCCAGTGTTCATCTGATAGTTGCATGCCTTTATCTTCAGCCAGAGCACAGGCCAAGGCTTCTGACCAGTCATCCAGTCGCAGCAGGTAGCCTTCGTCATCCAGCAAGGCGCGGAAATCTGTTGTCATCAAAACCAACTTACCACGCGTTCACAAGCCAGTGTCAGGTTAACAAATTCAGGGTCGGTGATGGAGACAACCTTTCCGTGGTCCTGAATACCGCGCGCTTCCAGATCTGCAGCCAGTGCATGAACCGTGATTGTGTCAGGTAGTCTGTGCCGGTGTGCGGGCAGGGTCAGATAAACGCCATCTTCGATCAGCAGCAGCACGTCCTGGTCCGACAGGCCCGAAAGGCAATGAGCCAGGGTCGTCGTATCAGAAGGACTGGTGTTTAGCGTATGCAGTGTTTTACTCATAACGCTCCTTAAAGTGTCAGCACGACATCGTGTAGTTGTATTAACTCAGCCAGTTGCTGTGGCTGTAAAACTTCAGGCACCAGTATCAGTTGTTTCGGGTCCAGGCCATGAAACGCCACAGAGGCCGCATCGGTATAAATGGCATCTATATCATAGAGCTCCAGTGAGGCTTGCAGGGCGTTGAGGTTTTTTTGGCCTATGGCTGCGGGGTTTTGTGCAGGTAGCAGTTGCAGCAGCGCATCACCCAACAGGAGCAGGCTGACGGGCTGTTCAAATACCGAGCAGGTGAGGGCAACATCCAGCAGGTCCCGTGCCGCTGAAGAGCCATAAGGGGCCGTCCGGCTGATTAGCAGAAAGCGTTTGCAGGGCTTCTCGCTCATCCGCGACCTCCAAAGGTAATGACTCTGTCAGACAGTATAGCGGCTTCAGTCAGTTGTCCCAGACCGGATAGCTCGAAGCCTTCAGCCAGATTGCCGTGGGGTTTGTCGTAGCGTTTGGCCTCGTTGTCATCAAGCAGGCCGCGACGGATGGCGGCCGCAATGCAGACCACCAGATCCAGTTGGTGCTGTTCTGCCAGCGATTGCCAGGCGGTCGTGATACAGGGCTCGTCTGGTGGTGTGCTGGACAGGCCGTTAGCATTCATCACTCCGTCGCGATAAAAGAATACCCGATGCAGTGTGTGCCCGGCATCCAGTAACGCTTTGGCGAAACGCAGCGCGGTTTCGGGTGCCTGGTTTTGCACCGGTGATGCATGAACGATCAGCGTAAAAATCATCTGGACCTCGCCATAAAATAAAAACCCCGCCATCTTAGCAAAGAGAGCGGGGTTTTCTGAAGTGCATAGAGCCTGGTTGTTGCTAACTAGTCGCTGCTAAGTACACCCACCAGATGCAACAAATGTACAAACAGGTTGTAGATGCTCAGGTAGAGACCAACCGTTGCCATAATGTAGTTCTGGTAGTGACCATTAACGATGTTGCTGGTGTCATACAGGATGAAACCAGCCATCAGCAGTACCACCAGAGCCGAGAAAGCCAGGTGCAGCGCCGGGATATGTACACCGAAGAACGGCAGTACCAGCAATACAACCATGGCGATCAGCATCACGATGGCACCTGTAGCCAGGAAACCGCCCATAAAGCTGAAGTCTTTTTTGCTGCTCATGACGTAAGCTGACAAGCCAACAAACGTCAGGGCGGTCATGCCCAGTGCAGTCATGACGATCTGACCACCGCCAGCCATAGCCAGGTAGTGGTTCAACAGCGGACCCAGTCCGAAACCCATCAAGCCGGTAAAGGCAAAGATCAGCGGCAGAGCAGCAGCAGAATTCTGTTTACGGTTCAGGACAAAGATCAAACCGAAGCTGACCAACACACTTCCGATATAGACAATGAAAGGTGGATTGATCATCATGGAAATGACCGCTGTTACAGCACTGAAGCCGAGCGTCATACCCAGCAACATATAGGTGTTGCGGATCATCTTGTTGGTCCGGATTACCGACTCTTGTGAGCTGTAACCCAGTTCTTGTACTTTATCCATAGTCATCCTCATTATTTTAGAATCTGGAACAAGGTTAATAATCAGGGTAAATTACCCTGAGTTCAAGTTTTTGACCTGATTGATGTGGAATAATTCCAATTTATCGCAAACCCTGTCACTAGAAGTTGTAATGTGTGTATTGATACTATCAGTTGCTTTCCCGACATCCTCTATGAAGATGATACCTTAATTGCGCTACATAAGCCTGCCGGGTTGCTGGTTCACCCCAGCTGGATTTCACCAGCCAGCACACCCAATCTGACCAGCATGCTGAAACAACGCTATCCAGAGGATACCTTTCATACGATTCACCGACTGGATCGGGGCACCTCCGGGGTCATTTTGTTTGTGCGCAACGACAAAGAAGCCGCCAAGGTGATGCATCAGCAGTTTCTTGATCGACAGGTCAGCAAAACCTACCTCTGTGTTGTGCGCGGCTGGACTGAAGCCGAGGGTAGCATTGATTACGCACTGCGTTATGAAAAGGATCGCTATTCGGAACCCTTTGCCAATGAAGATAAAACGCCGCGAGATGCGGTCACCCATTACCGAACTCTGGCGCAGGTAGAGTTGCCCATTGCGGTCGGGCGCTACCCGGTAGCACGGTATTCATTATTAGAGGTTAAGCCAGAAACCGGGCGTAAGCACCAGATACGTCGGCACATGAAACATATTATGCACCCGCTGGTGGGCGACACCAATCATGGCGAAGGGCGACATAACCGGCTATTTCGTGAACATTTTTCAATACATAGAATGCTACTCATGGCAACTGAACTCAGGGTGATACACCCTAAGGAATTGCGCAAAGTTCATATCACCGCAACACCGGATGAAGAGGTTCTGACGTTGTTTGAAAAGCTGGGTTGGAGGTGTTTGGCTGATTTATCCGAAAACCCACAGATGCTGTGCTGAATTCATTGCGAAATCTGCCGTGCGTGGTAGCATGAGGGCATAATTAACTAGAATATACTTTGCATACAACATGACAAATCAGCCAAGCACTACCCGTACGTTGACCAACCGGCTCAAGTCTGGCAAACCCCTGCGCATCGCCCTTATAGGTGCCATGGATCAGGAAATTGAACTGCTGAAAAGTGCCATGCAGGATTTGCAGTTCTTTAACCAGGCCGGTTACGATTTCCACAAAGGCACACTTCATGGAGCGGAAGTCATTCTGTTGAAATCTGGCATAGGCAAAGTCAACGCTGCCATAGGTACGACTATCCTGCTGCATGAATTCAACCCTGACTGTGTGATCAATACCGGATCCGCCGGAGGCTTTGATCCATTACTCAAAGTGGGTGATGTGGTGATCTCTGACCGGGTGCTGCACCATGATGCCGACCTGACAGTGTTTGGTTACAAACCTGGCCAGCTGCCGGGTATGCCGCCGGCGTTTATTCCTGATGCTGAGTTGTCAGCTATTGCGGAAAAATGCATTAATGAATTTGCTGGTGTGACCACCGTGCATGGTCTGATCGCCACTGGCGACAGCTTTATGGATGAGCCTGAGCGGGTCAAAGCTACGCGAAAAACTTTCCCGGAAATCAAAGCAGTAGAGATGGAAGCTGCAGCGATAGCTCAGACTTGTCATCGCTTTGAAATTCCGTTTATCGTTATCAGGGCGCTGTCTGATATCGCTGGTAAAGAGTCGAATATTTCTTTCAAAGAATTTCTGGAAACAGCTGCAACTAACTCGGCCAATATGGTCAGCGCGATTATCCGCGGTATTGTTGCCGATCATGGAGCAACACAGTCAGCTTAGTCGATTGTGGCAGTGTTACAGCATTAAACAGGGGTACAGCATGGCAAACGTAGCATTTATCGGCCTGGGCACGATGGGCTTTCCCATGGCGGGACATCTGGCCGCCAAAGGTCACAATGTGTGTGTGTATAACCGCACTGCCGCTAAAGCGGAAAGCTGGGTTAAGCAACATGGCGGCCGTTCAGGTCTAACACCAGCAGAAGCCGCTGAAGGGGCTGAGCTGGTGTTTGTCTGTGTCGGCAATGATGAAGACCTGCGCTCAGTCACACTGGCTGAAACCGGTGTGCTTGCAGGAATGAAAGCCGGCTCGATTCTGGTAGATCACACCACCGCCTCGGCTGAAGTAGCACGGGAACTCTATCAAGCGGCGACAGAGCGAGGCATAGGTTTTCTGGATGCGCCGGTATCCGGTGGTCAGGCGGGTGCAGAAAATGGCGTACTCAGTGTGATGATCGGTGGTGATGAAACGGTATATCAGCAAGCTGAAGCGGTTATTGCCAGCTATGCCAAATCACAAAAACTGATTGGCGGCCCAGGTGCAGGGCAGCTAGCCAAGATGGTTAATCAGATCTGTATTGCCGGTCTGGTGCAGGGCCTGGCAGAAGCCGTGCACTTTATTGAGAAGTCTGGCCTGGATGGCGAAAAAGTGTTTGATGTTATTCAGCACGGCGCCGCCGGTTCCTGGCAGATGAGCAACCGGCATAAAACCATGCTGCAAGGCGAGTTTGACTTTGGTTTTGCCGTGGACTGGATGCGCAAAGATCTGAACATCACCCTGAATGAAGCGCGAAATAATGGCGCACAACTGCCGGTTACCGCCCTGGTAGATCAGTTTTATGCTGAAGTGCAGCAGCGCGGTGGTGGACGCTGGGATACCTCCAGCTTGCTGAAAAGATTTGAGACTGGTCGTTAATACTCTATAATCGCGACCCAACGGGCAACAAGACCCGGCTCATTTCATTAAAAAAGCAAAGGTACTTTCTATGTCGTTCATTGATAAATACAGCATGATTTCACTTGCACCCAGCCTGGCCGTGATTGTCGGTGTGGTGGCCATTACTGTTTTTGGTAGCCTGTTCCTGAAAAAGGCGATTGCCAAAGATGCAGCGGCCGCAAGCGATAAGTAATTGCTGAAAAAGTTGCAGGCCGTGTCAGATTAACGGTCTGTGACAAACCAACCCCGGGATTCAATCCATGCATCGATCTAAAAGACTCAGCCAGACCGAAACACCCCCCGTTGATGCGCAACGTCATCCGTTACTGTCAGATAACGATATCAATACCATTCTGGTGAATGGCGCGCAGATGTCACTGAGCAAGTTGAAACGGGCGCGTTCATTTAATGCCCGTATTTATTATTACGCCGAAATCGGGGTATTTCTTGAAGTGTCCCTGTCCAGGGGTGCCGGTATTACCGATGAAACCCGTGAGCAGTTACAGGAAATTCACAAGGAAGCCACGCATGTGCACATGAATGCCAACAAGCGTCTGGCGTTAAAATCCTGAGCCGATGAGCGCTACCGATCAGGAACAGGAACAGGACAGTTTCGACAGTAAAGCCTTTCTGGCTAACCTGAGCAGTCGACCCGGTGTTTATCAAATGTATGATAAACACGATAAAATCCTTTATGTTGGCAAAGCGCGCAATCTTAAAAACCGCGTCAGCAGTTATTTTCGCAGTTCAGGGCAGGGTACCAAAACCCGCGCACTGGTTTCACATATCCGTCGTATAGAAGTCACCCTGACTCACAGCGAAACCGAAGCCCTGCTGTTAGAGCAAAATCTGATCAAGGCGCAGCGACCTCCCTACAATATTCTGCTGCGTGACGACAAATCCTACCCGTATATATTTATTTCGGCGACAGACGATTTTCCGGCGGTACGTTTTCACCGTGGCGCCAAAAAAGCCAAAGGCCAGTATTTCGGCCCCTTCCCCAGTGGTGGCGCGGTACGTGAAAGCCTGAATCTGTTGCAGAAACTGTTCAAAATCCGCCAGTGTGAAGACAGTTTTTACCGCAACCGCTCGCGCCCTTGTCTGCAGCACCAGATTAAACGCTGCACCGCTCCTTGTGTGGGTTTGATAGATAAAGCCCAGTATGCCGAAGACCTGCGCCATGCCAGCATGTTTCTGGAAGGTAAAAACCAGGCGGTAACCGCTGAGCTGGCCGAGCGTATGGATAAAGCAGCCACCAGCCTTAATTTTGAACTGGCCGCCGAACTGCGTGATCAAATCTCGGCGCTGCGCCAGGTGCAGGAACAGCAGTATGTATCCGGCAGCGGCGGGGAAGCGGATGTGTTTGGTTGTGCAATCAACTCCGGCAGCATCTCCATACATGCCCTGTTTGTTCGCGGCGGCCGTATTATCGGCAGCAAAGCCTACCACCCCAAGCTGTCGCTGGAAGGCTCGGAAAGTGAGCTGTTGTCATCCTTTATTGCCCAGTTCTACCTGAATGGCGCCAGGGAAGTACCTGCCAGTATTATTTTGCCCTTCGCACTGGAAGATGCCGATGTAATCAGCCAGGCACTCACTGAAAAAACCGGGAAGCGGGTTCAGATTACCCACAAGGTGCGCAGTGATAGAGCGGGCTGGCAGCGCTTAGCGCAAACCAATGCCAATCAACAGTTAGTCAGCCACCTGGCAAGCAAACAGAACATCAGCAACCGTTTTCTGGCGCTGCAGGATCTGCTTGATTTTGACACGGCGATCCGGCGCATGGAGTGTTTTGATATCAGCCATAGCTCAGGGGAGGCCACTGTGGCGTCCTGTGTGGTGTTCGATGAGAATGGACCACTCAAATCCGATTACCGTCATTTCAATATAGAGGGTATTACTGCCGGTGATGACTACGCCGCCATGCAGCAGGCACTGGAACGTCGCTACACCCGGCTGAAGAAAGGCGAGGGCAAACTACCGGATCTACTGATTATCGATGGTGGTAAAGGCCAGGTGTCTCAGGCGATGACGGTACTCGAATCCTTACAGATCACCGAAGTGACCGTGATAGGCATCGCCAAGGGCACCACCCGCAAAGCGGGGTTTGAGTTTCTGGTGAATGGCCAGACAGGCGAAGAATCGGTCATACCGGCTGACTCTGGCGCACTGCATTTGCTTCAGCATATCCGTGATGAAGCCCATCGGTTCGCCATCACCGGCCACCGCGCACGACGTGCCAAGGTACGTAAACGCTCTCTTTTGGAGGATATTCCCGGTATTGGGCAGAAACGCCGCCGTGAACTGTTAAAATATTTCGGCAGTATCAAGGAGATAGAGAATGCAAGTATTGAAGAAATTGCAAAAGTCTCTACCATAAGCGCTAAGTTGGCACAGGAAATCTGGTTGTGCCTGCATCCCGACAGTTGAAAAGGACCAGCATCCATGCTGTTTTCCATGAAAATCCCTAATCTGCTGACACTGCTCAGAATTTGTCTGATACCGGTGTTTGTAGCGATTTATTACATCCCAGGCTTCTGGTCACCCTGGATAGCCGCGGCTATCTTCGGATTGGCGGCACTGACCGACTGGCTGGATGGCTACCTGGCACGCCGACTGGATCAGCATACACCCTTCGGTGCCTTTCTGGATCCGGTCGCCGACAAGCTTATGGTTGCAGTGGCCCTGGTGGTACTGGTTGAAACCTACGCCACGCCTTTGGTGACCATTCCAGCGGTAGTGATTATCGGTCGGGAAATCGTTATATCAGCCCTGCGTGAGTGGATGGCCGAAATCGGTGAGCGTACCCGCGTAGGGGTATCGATGATCGGCAAGGTAAAAACCACCCTGCAGATGATTGCAATCCTGGTATTGATTGCGGTACCACCCTTTTCAATCCTGTCCTGGGTCGGCATAATGACGCTTTATGGCGCCGCTTTGTTAACACTCTGGTCGATGTTTGTGTATTTGCGCGCGGCCTGGCCATTGCTGAGTGAAGATATATAAGTGGTTAATCTTTAAGCAGTATCATTTACTAAAATCAGTTGACACCTAGGCTCACATCTCTATAATACGCCCCACTTGATTGCGTTGCGGGAATAGCTCAGTTGGTAGAGCACAACCTTGCCAAGGTTGGGGTCGCGAGTTCGAGTCTCGTTTCCCGCTCCAAATCAGACACTTGTCTGATTTAAAGTAATAAAGCAAAGAGAGTTAAGGCTGGATGGCAGAGTGGTCATGCAGCGGACTGCAACTCCGTGTACGCCGGTTCGATTCCGACTCCAGCCTCCATTCTCTTTTCTGCACCATGCCACAAAATAATCGCCGGCACAGTTCCAGCGACGTTCAGCCCGATGGTGAAATTGGTAGACACAAGGGACTTAAAATCCCTCGGCTGAAAGGCTGTACCGGTTCGAGTCCGGTTCGGGGCACCAATAAAATCAAGCATTTACATATATCTTTCTGCGCTGCCCTTTTTATCGATCAGTGGTATGTAACGGCAGATGTAAGAGAATTATCAAAAAAAAGCCGCCTCAATTGGGCGGCTTGGCATTTATGCATTGGGCCATAGTCGTCGTTTCGTTGCAGCGGGGCTAGAGTCCGGCACGGTACCAAACGGTATTCGGTCGCTGGCACAGTCCATCATCATAGTGGGCTTACTTTGTCGCTTTGAGAGCTGGGCTAGCACATCGTCCAACCTTTGCCTTTGGGCTTGCTCTGCTGTGTCTCCCACAAGTGGAGAGCCTTTTTACGGCCACTATCAGCGCTTGCTCGTTTACTTGCTGCTACTCGCTGTGATCGCTTACCCATATCAATACTCCTTAACCGGTTCTGTTGTGTGGGGTGGTGTCCATGGCTTCCTTAAAGAGGCAAGGTCAATATGCTGAATGCCTTCATGGTGTTGTTTAATTTGCGGTGCTTTTAGAGCCAATTCGCGGATGGCCTCAATATTGACCTCCAGGCGCGGACGCTCCACTGCATCATGCTCATATAGGTGCGCATCCTTTAGCGCCTGCTTGGCGCTCTCTAGTGCGTTGTCACCGGCACGATAGGCATTGCGTAACGCATCCGAAGCACCTTGCAATTCGCCTAGCGCATTTGTGAAACGGTGATACGCTTCCCGCTCGGCATCGACGGCATTGCGGGCGGTGTCCATGGCCTCCAGCGCAACGGGCGTGAGGTCGGTGCGCTCGGCTTCCTTGCGTCGGCTCTCCAGCGCCGCGGCGTGGTCAGAGTGAATCTGTTGCTGGCGCTCGGCTGCGGCCTTGGCCTGCAAAGCTTCATCAGCGCGGCTAATATCTCCGGTCTCGATAGCATCGTCGTAGTCGCGCTGTGCCTGTGCGGCGTTTTCAACAGCAACACGCGCAGCGTTTTTAGCATCGTTGATTTTCTGGTTTAGTTTTTCTACTTCGTTCATGGTTTCACCTTCGTTTAGTGTTGGTTGGTTCACGCTAATTATCACAAGTACCCCAGTGTGATTTGTTCAAACTGCCATGCCACGCCTGCTCAGCATGGTTTTTTACATGGCTCGTATATATGCATTTATGAGCAAATAGTATTTCCCTGTTGCCTTAGCCGGTCTAGGTAGGTGTGTATAGAGGGGCGCAAGGGACGCAAGGGACGGTTGAACCGACATTACCCCTACTACACACATATTCATTTCCATAATTTATAATTCCTTTATTTATTGATTTTCAAAGTTAATACTTATCTCGCTTTCACCGTCCCTTGCGTCCCTCCCGTCCCTATCGACCACACCAGAATGGCTAATGACACGAAGGTACTTAAGGCCACAGATGTACCTGATGCCGCTAGATTTCTGCCTTTCGTATCCGAGTGATACAAGTCGATCTAAGAATGAGCGCTGTGTAAGCTTTTTCTGAATGCCGTTATCACCGGCCCAAACGCGGTATGCATTGAATAGCTGCTGTGGTGGAATACGCTCCCCAGCTACCGGCTCACATTCCGACTCAATAAACTGTGCGACTTGATCAGCTTCCAAGCGCCATCGCTCTTTAGCGCTCTGACAACTCGTTGGCGTAGTAAAGCCATTGGCTACAGCTTTGGCGTAAGCATCCAGGGACAAGCGTAAAATGCCCGGTAATTCATCTAGCAGTTTGTCTTTTAGTTGTGGGTCGCAGTTGCCAAGCGCTGGCTTGAAGCGGTTGTTGAACTCCACCACCAGGGCACGCCTAAACAACGCATCCGAAAAGTCTCGGGTGTGTGGCATGTGGTTAGTGCCAAACCAGCAAGTAGAAAATGGGCGCATAACGAAGGGATTTTTAAACTTATGCTCTACGGTCGTTGGTTCGCCTGACACAATCCCTTTCAAACTTGCGTCATCAATTATTTCACCCTGCCTAATCTCAGTAACAATATTTGCCAATTTGCTATGCAAATGAGCGCGCTGGAAACTGCGGCCAAATTGGGAAGGCTGAACACCAGCGACGTTACGACTGCCTAGCAGCGCCTCAAGAACGGCTAATAAAACGCTTTTACCATTAGCACCGCTGCCCACTAGGATGATGAATTTCTCGTGTCGACAATGTGCCATTAAGGAATAGCCAATCATTTCTAATAGCGCGGTACGCTTATCAGATGCATCATTATCACCATTAAAAATTTCAACCATAAATTGATTGAATCTTGGCGCGGGAGCATTGGCGTTATAACTGACAGGGATTTGTGTTGTACGGTAATGTTCACGGTTATGAGGCTGTACCGACCACGCGCCATTAATTAACGTAATCTCGCCATTAATAGCGTTGACACATTCAGGAGGGCCAATATCGAATTCGTGATGGCTTTTATAGGTATGGTTTTTAAATAAGTCAGCAATGCTGTCAACTTTACTCTTGCCGATTCGATCAACCTTACCCGTAATAAAATTCTGTACCCATTGCTTAACTGCACGGTCATCTTGACATGACCACACGCCATTATTTGACCAATACCACACGCCAACCGGATCGGTTAGCACGTTCTCTGGAGTGATCTCGGCTGCTAACTGGTGTGCTAGGTCTAAGTCGGTTTGCGGTGCCGCTGCTGGTGTGCCAAACGCGGCCGCTCTCTGCTCAGCCATGAAAGCCCGCTGGCGATCCCTTTGCCCTTGGGGGTCTAGCTTCGCGGCCTCAGCAGCAAGCGCGGTCCGATCATCGCCACCATAGAAAAGCGCTACGGCCACATCGAACGTATCTAGCGCATGGCCGTTGTGATTCTCACGGCTTAGCGGATCACTAGCGCTGTGATGGCTATAGACAAGCTCTTTGCCATCGCGCTCTAGTACGACAACGCCAGGCGCGCCAGTGCTGCTGTTAGGACTTAGGTATTTTGATCCGCGTTTCTTATAGCCTGCGCTCTCAAGCAGGTCGTTCATGGAGTACGCAGCGCATATCTTGGTAATGATGCCGTTGTCATCGCTCACATTGCGCGGCTTTGGTTGGGGTTTAGCAGGGGTTTGGGGCTTCGCCGCTTCCATGCATGCCATCGCGGCTTCTGCCAGCCAGTGGTTAGACTCCAGTGCGGGGCGATTTGTGCAGTCGATAAACTCATAAGGCGAATTGGCCGACAGTTTATTAGGCGCGTAAAAGACCTGTGTTCCACGTGCCTGGGCGTCATCAGCGCCCATCATTAGCGCCAGCCCTCCAGCCAATTCAATGTATTGGGCATGGGTAACAGCTTCGGCTAAAATGATGATGACTTTCCAGCGACGACCTTTACCGTCTAGTAAATGACTCGACGTTGTAAAAGCCAAATAGGCACATTCAAAAGCATCATAACGTCCTGATAGTTGATCCCGATTTAAGTGGTCATTATCGTGATCGATTACTAATAACGAATAAAGTGCGGATTCAGCATGATCCTTGGTTTTGCCGTCAGAGTGAAACGGCGTTATAGCAGCCGCGGCATTCTTGGGGCCAATGCTTGGGGCGCTAGCCATTGCCAATAAGTCATTAAGACCTATGTTTTTAGCCGGTCTGGTACAGGTGACGGTAGAGTAGAAGGGGAGTCGCATATTAGTGCACCCCGTCTACACTGTCGTTGGTAAATATATAATCAGCCGCTGCCATATCACGTAATATAACCGGCGTCTTGGATGAGTCGGCCTCTGCTTGTGCCCTGCATTTTTTGCACAACTGGAATGCACTCAAACACGGATGACCATTGACTGTGCGAAATATAACCACTCGTCGCCTAGTTCTTTTGTTAAGCGGCTTTTTGCACTCGGCACACTTTTTAGCTTTTACTGGGAATAGGTGTGCAATGGCTGATTCCCGGGTACTCATAATCTCGCCGAGTGTTGGTATGCTGGCAGGTATGGTGCTATTATGAAGATTGTCTGAATTGGTAAATTTCTTCTGAGCCCGGCTTTCCCCAAAGCCGGGTTTTTTGTTATTTCTCATATCACGCCCCCATGCCAAGAACGCGCTTAATCTCAGCAACCGGCCAGGCTAATCGGCCAGCAACACGAATGGGGCGAACAGGGCCATTCTCCTTGCAAGCCATATATGGAGCGTCTGCATTTGACGATTTAGGTGATAAGCCGCTTCGCGTGTGGTGATGGCCGAGCGGCTCTCTTGGTCGAGCGGGGTATAGTTCTGCAACATGGTCTTGGCTCCACTTGAGTAATCAATGGAGCTATATTGAATGCGCAGTATTCGACGATAATGGACAAGTCGTAAAGTCGAACTTGTCCGCTAGGTCACGTTCTTGGTAACCAGTCGCTGCCCGTATGCTCGGGCCAAAGCTTCTCTATAGCGTTGGGGGATATTGCAGTGGTGAGGCCGGAACGCTCCTTAAATCCACTCACGATATTGCAGGCGGTTTCCTTTTGCTCGTTGTCGGGTATTCCCACCCACTGACAAAGGTATCGAGCAACCTGCAAATTTACGAAATCGGCATTCTCGTCATTTGAATGATAAAAGCCTTCTTCCAAGGCTGTTTTTATTTTGCGTCCTAATGTCTTGGTACTTGTCCCGAAATATTTGATAAATTCATGATCATTGAGCACACCTTTCCATTCGCCTTTTAACCGTTCTTCTATGGCTATATACGCGGGACTAACATCGCGCTCAGCACCCCAAGACAGCTCCTTTATCTGGGGGTCGAATTCTCGCAAGTACCAAGCGTGCAACCCAAGAGTAATATTATCCTCAGAGTCTGCGGCATCCTTGCGGTGCGGTTCTGGTTTGTGATCAAACTTATTATTTGCAATGGCATCAAATACCGCATCAGCAAAGCGCTTTAATTTATCGCTGGGTTTTCCGCCTGCCTTTTCAATGGCGCGATAATTTCTAATGGCGCGTTGTACTTCTTCCTTGCTGACGCTTGGTGTGTATTCGGGAACGTCATCAAAAAGCCGTGGTGTCTTTAGGAAATAGGGCGCTCGCATACTCACGACTCCCCGCCTGCCACCACGCGCAACGCGCCGGGCTGTTGCTGTGGTTCAAAGTCGATACCCGCTTGTTTCAGAATCCACGCCTCAAAGCGTTCATGGTGAACTCGTAACAGGTCGAGCGGGCGAACACGGTAATGCCGTTCCGCTGTTGCGCTAGGCTTGTGACCTTGGATTTGCGCCACCACGCCAGCCGGTAGCTCTAGCCATTCTGATAAGCTGCCGAACGAACGCCGCAAACCGTGAAGGGTCAGACTATCCAGTCCAGCTACCTGCACAGCTTCGGCTAAGCGGGTATGGGGTGGGTTTATTGGCTGGCGCTTGGTAGCACTGGAAAAGACCCATTCGCTACGCTTGGGTAAGCTTGCCAGCAGGTGATGAACGTAAGGGGTGAGGGGTAGGGTGCGGGTGCCTTCAATGCCGCCTTTGCTTGAGTCCTTGTCCCGTATCGTAATGCTCTGCCATTTGCCATTAACGTCTGCCCATTTGAGCGCCAACAATTCCCCGGGCCTTGCGCCAGTGAGTAGCAGGCTCTGAATGTAGACGGCGATGGTCGGATTATTCAGGCCCTGCACTGCGGTAAAGAACGCCGGTAGCTGGCCCTTTTCTAGTGAGTCAGTCTTGGCCTGTGGTGTGCCCAGTGATTCGCGTGCTGTCTTGGTGCTTGCGGGATTGTCAGGCGTCAGGGCTTGGTATTCGTCCTGATTGCTGCACCACGTCAAGAACGCCTTGAGTAGCCGCCAACTTAACCGGGCTGCTGTGGGGCGGGTCTTGCCTTCATCGTATGCCCAGTGCTCAATCATGGTGGGGGAAAGCTCGGCTAGGCGCTTGCTCATGAAAAAATGCAAAGGACCGGCATTGGTTGGCTTGCCTGTCTTGGTGGTGCCAGGTGAGCGCGCCAGCCGTGCATGGTCTTTCTTGTGGTGTTCTCCCCATTTATGCGAACGGGCGGCAATATACGCCTTCCACACTTCGGCCACGGTGACGGCTTCGGCGGTCTGTCTTGCCTTGGCCGCTTCCGCTTTTGCCAGGGTCTGCCGTTTTTTCTCGCGTGGATCGATCCCCTCATCAATCAGTCTTTGTAATTCCCGAGCTTTACCCTGAGCGTCGGTGATCGACCATGCCTCTGGCTGCCAATAGTGATGCGTAGGGTTTTGCCTTGGTAAACGCTCTGGAATACATAGGCGGGCTTTCCGGTTGGCGTGATGCGCAAGCCCAGCCCGGGCGCTGTAGTATCCCATAAGAACGCCTGCCGCTTGTCGGCTGGGCAAGTGAGCTCTCTGATGCGTTTTGCTGTAAACGATACCTTAGCCATGCTGTACCTCGTTTCTTACATCGCTAGGTATGTAACGGCAGATGTAAGAGAAAAATCCAAAAAATGATCAATCCCGTTCAATGCTAGTTGTATATATAAATGACCCTAATCATTGATTTATATGCATTGTATCAAGGGTAATCAAGCATGGCAAAAGTTTAATTTGTGGGACTTAAAATCCCTCGGCTGAAAGGCTGTACCGGTTCGAGTCCGGTTCGGGGCACCATCATCACAACAAACACCACACAAACCCTAATAGTTCACAGCTCACACCTGCATGCAAGTCTTGCAATATTCAACTTTGCTTGTTTTAATTCCTACAGACAATCTGGACATATTCTACAGCTGTGATGGAGCACCGGCCCTGCGGTAGCCTGCCTGCAGCAAAAAAAATAGACATCACATCAAACTGGCGACCAGTTTATGATCCCCCTCCATAAAGCCTATTCTTGGACTGTGGTCCGCATGATCAGTTTGCCTATCGGGTATGAATGCCATGGATGCAAGAGACGATGGAGAAGCCCTGGGTTTTGAATTAGCCGGGGTTCAATTAATCGGCTGGGATTGTAGTCTTAGCGAAGTGGTCTTTGAAGCCACGATATAAATGATACAAAAAGGGAGAAAGTCATGTCATTTATGGATAGTTCAATTGATGTTGCCGTAGCTCTAGGTAAAGGAGTTTACTCTGTAGGGCAAGATGTTGCTTTTGGCATACAACGAACAGGAGAGGGACTTGGGCTTGGTAACGATAGTCGAATAGCTAACATTGGCTATGAAAATAGGGCAATGGTATCTTTGCTCGAGGACTTTTTCAGGTATGGCTCCAGTGATCGAAGGAGTCCTCTTTACAAAAGTATTGTTTATGTTCTTGAGCACTATTACTCATATTTTCCTGAAGACGCGATTGCGACATTGGCAGAGCAGGCGGGTATAGGCGCTAGCTATACAGCCGGGAGAATGGTGATAGGTAAAAAACTTGCTGAGGCAGTAGCTACTAGAATTGCTTTTGCCATTGCAGCAAGTGCAGCATATAAACAGATTGCAAAACGTATTGGGGTATCGGCAGGTGCATCAGCTACAGGTATAGGCACTCCCATCGGTCTGCTTATGATGCAAGGGCTAATGCAGCGCTCTTCACATGCAGCCATGAGACTTCGAATGAAGAGTCCGCAACTCTACTTCATCCTACAAAGAAAAGGGGATTTGCAGCTGCTATATTTTCTACTGGAAAAACCCTTGGAAAAATATGTTCAGGCTATATCTACTGCTGAACGAAATCATGATGAATTCATGGATGCGATCAACAGAAAATATGAATTAAACTGATCCCACGAGACATGAGGCATCTGATATGCAGAAGAGAAAATGGCATATTACATATCAAAATTCACGTTGATTGATGAGATTTTGGGTTTATTGTATTGGGCCCTTGCTATCTATGGAATTTTTGTTCTTTTAAGCTACTTGAGCAATAAATTAGTTATTGGTGTCGTTCTTTGTGCTTATATTGTTTTGGTGGTTTTTATATATATATATGTTTTGAAAAAAGTCACTGCTTTTTTCAAAAATAATACTGAGTGATTGTATAACAATCGGCTGCACAGCGACCGCTTTTACGCTGCTTGGCGGCTACAAACCGGCGCGTGAGCTGGGCGTTATGCATAAACACGGAGTTCAAAAGTAGATGTACGGACGAGGCAGGGAAAACACATTATTTTGGGATGGTGACCTTAGTGCGACCCTAGATCATCATGCAAGAACAGCCAAAGACAAAGTTGACGCTATTGGTCAGGATCAATTTTTAGCAACCCCCATTGATGATGTAGTAGCCCACATTGTTAATGATTTGTATGTTCGACCTATAGAGCTGCATGAAGATAGAGCTGAAATGGATCAGCAAGAAGTGAGGGTTGACGTAAGCCATAATCGTAACCGAAATCCATTTGGTGACAGCGGTCCAATAATGGTGCCAGGAATTAAGGTAACTATATCCATTCCATATACGGGAGATCCTTCGTTATGGAAATTAAAGCCGAATCAGTGGAGGTCAACTATTCCGCATGGAGATATTCGATCTCCTAACAGGAATGGTGTTGGATATCTTGATATAGTCATACAACAACCTGTCGACGAGCCACAACAACAAATAAAAGCGCATCTTGACAATGTCCTAGATGGGGTTCGTTTTTATATAAATGGCCAATTGTCTCAGATTAAAGGGCATAACGAAGCTCTTGAAATAAATGTCAGAAAACTTGTGGAAGCCAGAAGAGAAAGATTGAATAAGCGCGATGGACTCGCTGACTTCCTTAATATTCCAATGAAAAGAAATAGCTCGGCACCTAGCTTTAAGCCTATAGATATAAAGAAAAACCTAGTGAAACCGTTGCCTCCGCCTCCTCAATCTGGCTATAAAGCTGAGCCTGGAATAACAGTAGATGATTATGAGCACATTCTCTCGGTTATAAGACATGAAGGCGCAACCTTTGAGGCAACTCCAAGAACGTACGCCGTTCATGATGAAGAAGAGCTACGGGATATAATTCTTGCTCATTTAAATGGGCATTATAAAGGCGCAGCTACTGGTGAAGCTTTTAGAAAGTTAGGAAAAACAGATATAAAAATTGAAAGCGATAATAGAGCAGCATTTATCGCTGAGTGTAAAATATGGAGAGGCGCATCCGAGCTGAGCAAAGCGATAGACCAACTGCTCGGGTACCTTACTTGGCGAGACTGCAAAGCCTCTATCATTATATTTAATAAGCACAACAAAAAGTTCACTGAACTACTAGAGAAAACGCCTGAAATACTTAAATCTCATCCTCGATTTAAAAAGCATATGAAAAATATTAGTGAGGGTGAATGGCACTACGAATTTATGTCTAAAGATGATGATAGTCGGCTAATTCAGGTTCGTGTTTATGTATTCGATATTTACTATGACTCGAATGCATAACAAGTCAATATACTTCAAACCTACGCTTCGCTTCGGTTTGCCCCAGAGCAAGGCGTTATGCGCAGTAGTTCGGATATGTGGGGAATTTTGCTTGATTAGAAATATTTTCTACCGTTGGTTGCTTCCTATACTGTTGTCGAGAGCATGTGAGTCGAGAATTCCACGCTCTGGAGATGCTGGAGCGCGTGTAAATTGTTTTGTTGTATCGTTGGACACAAACGGCGAGCCATTCTTCATCGCAACGGCATACGAAGCAAATGTGCTTAGCGGGTTACGCTGGGATGGTCGTTCGTATTCAGACGAACACTCGGTTTCCTTGGAGGATATTGGAGATTACGAGCTAAGAATAACTCACTACTATGGTCTTGCAACTGTAACGTATGACAGCATATTTGATTTTGCATTCCACCACGTGTCAAGGCTCGAATACCTAAAAATTAGTGTTGTCCGGTATATAGAAGCCACCCATAAATATTTCTTCAACAAGCGAAAGCTGGTTACGAAAAAGAGAATGGAATTGCTTGAGTTTATGATGAATGATCAGCTCGATCGCGAACATAATGGAATTGGAATAATCGATTTAATGACGAAGCTCTATTCCACGAATTGGGTACTTCATCCATCAGCTGACGAACAACAGCAAAAACTAGAGCTATATCTTGATTCTTTGGTTGAGTCAGGAGAGCTGAACAATCTCAATCATGAGTACGTGGTGACAGGAAAAGCTATCAGTACCCTGGAAAGGTACGAAGAGGAGGAACGCAGGCACTCGGAGGCTGTGAAACTACAAAGAAAAATGGTTTCATTAACCATTCTGCTTGTGTTTATGGCTATGGTTCAAGCTGGCTTGATCAAGTTGCCGCCCCTACTTGATTTTTCTTCTTGGGGTTCCAGCACAGATTCGCATAACAACCAAATTCAGCCGACGCAAAACCCGCGCGGCTGATTTGGGACGTTATGGCTGCAAGGCATCGTGAACGTTTGCTTCGGAAAGTATGTGCAACCTTCACTACCTTTTTAGCGCAACACCAAGTATCAATACTCAGTAGTTCCGTTCCGGTGCTGCTAGCAGGTAAGTCACAAAACGTACTTCGTATTGTGGGTTGCCAGTAAGAAGGGTTACTGCCAATATCGGCATCTGTATTTTTATCAGGGTGGCAGGGGCTGGCCATGCAAGTTACCGTTTTATCGTGCCACTCCAGCATCCATAACCAGTCGCAGCACGTCGCCGCCGTTGGCGGCTGGGACGCCCACTACGTGGCCGCCCGTGTGCTTAGGCGTTAAGCATGAAGAGAGCCACTATGGAGATTCGGCAAGTACAGATTGCAGAGATTGTTGAGGTGCTGGATCTATATGACGAATATGACCGACCCAAGTCACCGAGACCTACCGACGATGAAGTACAAAACGTCTTCGCTTCTATACTCCAGTCTGGTGGGTGTGTTGTAGGTGCTTTTGCCGTAGAAGGTTTGGTCGGCACCTGCACTGTGAACATTTGCGCTAATCTGAGTTGGTCCGGTCGCTCCTACGCCATCATAGAAAACGTCATCGTTTCTAAAGCATATCGAGGGCAGGGTGTGGGCAAAGCTATCCTGCAGTACGCACAAGCCTTCGCGCAACGGGCTGGCTGCTATAAAGTTGGGCTTATGACCGGCTCAAAAGATCCTGCGACGTATAGGTTCTACGAGTCTTCAGGTTTTAGCCCTAGCAAGCAAGGATTTCAGGTGAGGTTCAGTGCTTAACAATGCAAGTCAAGGCGACGGCTTTTCCGTTGCGGCTTCGCCTACACTACAAAGCCGCGCTTGCTTGCGGCGTTAGCGGTCAAAAGTCATGAATATAGAACCAATCGAATTGAATGATGAAATTGAAGCGCTTCTGGTAGGCGAGGGACTTCCTGTTTCAGACCTGCGTAGTTCCGATCAGCTAAAATATTCGGGGTGCGCGTTGATGGTCGCATCATCGGCATTGTTGGAATAGAGTCACACGAGAATGTTGGTTTATTACGCTCCTTGGTCGTGGGCAAGGCTTATCGCAAGGTAGGTTGTGGCCAGAAATTAGTTGCTAAAGCGGAAGCATGGGCAGGTGAAAGTGGCATTAACTCCTTGTACCTTCTAACAACTACGGCAGCCGATTTTTTTCCACAGCTTGGTTATGAGGTTGTACCTAGAAGCCAAGCTCCGACTTTTATAGCAAATTCGGCTCAGTTCACTGGGCTGTGCCCAGCATCAGCTATATTTATGTGCAAAACATTGATCGCTAACCAAGCGTTGCACCGGACAAGCCGGTGAACGCGGCGTTAGGCTCAACTGCCAAAAAGGGAGAGATGACCATGAAGCTATTCAAAGTAGCTATTATTGTTTTCGTATTTGTAGTCCCCGTTACATGGGCCGATAACCTTACGGGCCCTCAGAAGAATGCTGTTAGATCAGCCGAGCAGTACCTCAGCTTTCAGGGCTTCTCCCGGAGCGGCCTCATCAAACAGCTTTCCTCCGATTTCGGCGACGGCTATAGCAGGCAGATGCAACCGCTGCCGTTGATAGCCTGAACGTGGACTGGAACCAGCAGGCGGTTAGATCTGCAGAACAGTACCTAAGTATTCAGGGCTTCTCCTGCAGCGGCCTCATTAGACAGCTTTCTTCAGACGCTGGAGATGGTTACACACAGGCCCAAGCCAGATATGGCGCTCAACGGACCAGTGCCTGCCAGTAGAGATGCATGAGCCTAACAAGTCGCTCAAGTACGTTCCGGCCCTTCGGGCCTCCACCGGACGCGGCTAAAGCCGCGCCGCTTAGCTCAGACGTTAGGCGTATTGTTGACTGAAAAATTTGGCCCCAAAGGAACTATGAATTGAAAACCCATCTTCCACCTAAAGGCATTATTGAACAGGCTTGGGATTTTGTAGACCAGTTCATATGCCCGATACTTTTTATTCCAGATGGAGATGATCGCACCCCGCCTGGCGACCATCATGGAACTGGCTGGTTTGTTGAAAAGCATGGAGCTGTGCAGATTTGTACATGCGAGCATGTTGCGAATTTTCAGGCTAAAGGAAAGATAGGGTATGCGCCTTTTGGTGGTGATTGCGGTATAAATGTCGGGCGCCCATTTTTACTGAAAGCTCATCCAGTCGACTTTGCAATTGCAGATGCATCCAGAACATGGAACCGAATTTCACATAACGGAAAGAGCATACCACTAGCTTCATTTGACAAAAAACATCAGCCGGTCGAGGGAGAGTATCTTTACTTACAAGGGTTTCCTGGAGCGGACTCACAGGCTTTGTGGGGCCAACATAATGTAAAAGGTCTAGGTGCTTACCTGCATGAAGTAGACCCACCACCAGAACTGTTCTCTGAACACCCACCTTTTAAAGATGGATACCACATTTGCATGGCCTGGAATCCAGCCAACGCTACATCGCTTACAGAGGCAGCGACGCACCTTTCGGTTCCTGGAGGGCTAAGCGGCTCGGTTCTCTGGAATACTCGGTACCAAGAAGTTTCAGAACAGGGTCGAAATTGGAGCGTGAATGATATGCGAGTTACTGGAATTGTGTGGGGAGCATCTTCAAAAGCAGGTGTTGTTACAGCCACTCCAATAGAGCACATTTTTCAATGTATTGTTTGACCCAGTTTCATGAGTCTTCGCCTAACAAGGCCCGTCACGGCGACGGCTTTCCATTGCGGCTGCGCCTCCATTTCAAAGCCGCGCGTGCTGGCGGCGTTATAAGCCAAGATGGAGGGGTAGTGAACCTAGTCTTGTTTGACATAGACGGAACATTGGTTGAGTCATACGATTTCGATACGGAGTGCTTTCAAGCCGCTGTCGAGGATGTGTTGGGTGTGACGGTAGGGCCTGATTGGAGTCGCTACAAACATGTGACTGATTCCGGTATTCTTGCCGAGGTGATAGATGAACTAGATCTCAAAAGTGACGCTGATCGAATTACTACGGAAGTTAAAGAGCAGTTCGTGAGTCGCGTAGCAGATTACATCGCGTGTCATGATGTAGCCCCGATATCCGGTGCACATGAGTTTTTATCCCAACTCATCGCGCGTGAAAATGTCACGGTAGCCTTTGCGACTGGTGGTTGGAGTGAATCGGCGCGGATGAAGCTTGTAGCTGCCGGGATAAACTTCTCGTCAATACCGCTGGTCTCTTCTTCGGACCACTATAGCAGGACTGAGATTATGCGATTGGCCGAAAAGACCGCAGGTATTAAGCATTTAGATTCTATAACCTACTTTGCGACGGCCCTTGGGATCAAAAGGCATCTGAAACACTGGGATATAATTTTGTTTCAGTCGGAGATCGCATTTCCAGCTCTCAATCTATTCAGGATTATACTGAAGCTGATGCAGCCCTTAAATACATTGGCTTATAACCAAGCCAAGCACGGCGACAGCTTTTCCGTTGCGGCTTCGCCTTCACTACAAAGCTGCGCGTGTTGGCGGCGTTAAATTGCATGGAGGGATCCAGTGCATCATCGAGAAGTGGCTGAATCTGACATTCCTGAGATTTGTAAGCTCTCGGAAACACGAGAAGAACTTTTTTACTGCTATCCGAGTGCTGCCTTCCCATTGTCGGAAGCTGAGGTGCGACAGAGCATTGAAAAGCGTTCAGACTCAACCGTAGTCGAAGTCGCTGGGCAGGTTGTTGCCTTCGCGAATTTTTATCGGTGGGAGAAAGGGCTATGCTCAATCGGTAACGTTGTTGTAGCTTCTGGAGCCAGAGGCTCTGGGGTGGGTCGCTATTTAATCAATCATATGCTCAAACTGGGGTTCGAGAAGCATCGCGCGAAAACAGTTTCAGTGTCATGCTTTAATCGAAACGTAGCAGGTTTGCTCTTTTACCCCAAGCTTGGTTTCCAGCCTTACGGCATTGAGCAACGGGTTGATTACAACGGAGACCGTGTGGCACTCATTCATTTAAAGATTGAGCAACATGCAACTTAACCAGGCCAGGCACAGCGACGGCTTTTCCGTTTCGGCCTCGCCTTCACTACAAAGCCGCTCGTGCTGAGCGGCGTTATGGCTGCAAGGCATCGTGAACGTTTGCTTCGGTAAGTATGTGTAACCTTCACTACCTTTTTAGCGCAACACCAAGTATCAATATTCAGTAGTTCCGTTCCGGTGCTGCTAGCAGGTAAGTCACAAAACGTACTTCGTATTGTGGGTTGCCAGTAAGAAGGGATACTGCCAATATCGGCATCTGTATTTTTATCAGGGTGCCAGGGGCTGGCTATGCAAATTACCGTTTCATCGTGCCACTCCAGCATCCATAACCAGTCGCAGCACGTCGCCGCCGTTGGCGGCTGGGACGTCCACTACGTGGCCGCCCGTGTGCTTAGGCGTTAGCGGTATCAACACATGATTCCATTTGGCCTCAGTAAAGAACAATTTCAAGCACGCTACCGTCGCTGCTTAGAACGTACGTCTCAACACCTTATTGACGAACTAAGAGAACTTTTTTCTATTTCCGTTCCAAACTCTGTGAAAGATGCAGAGGTTCAAATATTTCTTGGTGAAGATGGTCTTGATATCCCAACGGCGTGGATCTACTACCGTGGAGAAAATAACAAAGTAGACCACAGCGACCCATCCATTTTTCCAGGCAGGGCCATGGAGCTTTCGGTTGGCTTAGAAAATATGGAGCCATTCGACGAAAGGTATTTCTCTGACGAAGAATTTAACGGCCTCACCTTGGCAGCCAACACTATAAAATATTGGTTTGCTGAGTGCTGGTGGAAAGCTGGAGGTTGGAGTTACGCTGTTCCAGCGAAAGTATGGGTACATGATGGGTTCGGTGATGGCAAAGCAGTGGAACTCTCGGAGAACCGCTAACAACTGGTTCAAATCGTTCGCTTCGCTCACTGGGACGGGCTAAAGCCCGCCCCTTAACCAAACGTTAGGCCTCTCCCATGACTATTTCCGCAAATGTTCGTCGGTTCTTGGAGCTTCAACAGAAAAGTGTCCTTGAAGACTTTCGAGATCGAATGGGTACGTGCTTAATCGCTACTACACGCGAACGTTTGCAGAGACACTCGACGGAATACAACTGGTCCATTGAAGGAATCGGTCGCATTAGCCCGATTTCGGCTTTGGTTGTTACGAAGGAAAATCTGGAACCTGAACTGTGGGTTCGAAATGGCTATAGAGGCTATCGACAGGCATTTCGACGCTTCCTAAACAAGTACTACGAAATTGAACCGACATCACTATCAGCCGATTGGCAAGTTGATCATCTGCACCCGTCATCAAGGTTCACGAGGGAACACACTACCTATTTCATCCGCCTCGCGCTCGTCACGAGGCGCATAAATTCTTCCTACGGAGCGGGCTTTGAGCGCCTTCTGTACGAATGTGAGCGTCAAAGAGACCTGAATGGTGGAATTCACATGGATTGGATGGCATTTCTAAAAATTAGGGGCGTTCCTCTTCCAAGCAAAACTGCGGGGCTTACGTCCTGGCAGCTTTGGGCGTGGAATTTTGCGAAATCAATCGCCAGCGAAGGATTCGACACAGTATTTACCTATGTCGAATTGACCACAATATTGAATCTGGCATATACCGATACTTGGCGGTCGTTCCCACTTCATCAATCCTTTAAGGCCGAGGCACAGTCCTTTGACTCTTATGCTTGCATCCCTCAACTGTCCGAGGCCTAACCCGGCGCTCAACCTCGCTCCTTTCAGTCGCTGGACGCTGCGCGATAAAGCCGCGCAGCGCCGGTTAGCTCTACGTTATATTTTGGAGATTATGAGACAATGATTGACGCTATCCAGTACAAGGATATTGCTGACTCCGTGAATAAAAAACTCAATGCAGCCCCAAAGCGGGTGGTTGTTTTTGACGGAGTCAGCCCTGCATCGTCACAGGCGATGGCAGACATAAATTCAAAGATCAAAAAACGCTGCCTTGTTGCAGTTCTTTTTTGTAACCCGAATACCAATTTTTGTAAGACTGAAATACTAGGTTCCCTTAGTTATTTTCATCACCGTTCAAAAGAGCATATAGACATATTTTGTTGTGGGTATGGAGCCTATTGGCCTAAGCATAAATATCCTGATCTTCAGGCTGTTACGAAAATTGACGGTGTAGGCTGGAGCTACAGTGACAATTCCTTCGTGTCTGCAGTAGAAGCTTTTGAAGCAAAAACCAACTGGCAGTACAGTGGGGAAAACGAGCTTTTGCTCTTAGACGTAACGCCATCTGATAATCTAGAAGAGTTAAATATACACACTGCACTGGTCTGCAATCTGGAAAAAATGAAAAAAGATGAAGCCTTCAGTTCGGTTCGGTCTCTGATGGAAAGTATCATCCGGTATGCTGCAAGCAATGACAATGCAGATGCATGGTCGTTTAGTGATAAAAAGGGTAGCGATGTTGCGCAATCTTTTCTAAAAGAAGCTCTATTAAGTGTTTTGCCTAAGTCATTGCGTGACGCGTACAGACAGGCTGAAAACTATGCAGTCAGGCAAATATAACAATCGCAGGCAAAGCGACGGCTTTTTCGTTGCGGCTTCGCCTCCACTACAAAGCCGCGCGTGCTGCGGGCGTTAGGCTAAAAAGAGGCCATGGCAATGCTCAAACAAGTAGGCGGAGTTGAGATACAACTCAGGCACAGGGCTACGTGCCATTGTGGCATGGTGCAACTTGAGCTCGACCTGCCTGATGGTCTTGTGGATCCGAAAAGGTGTAATTGTTCCATTTGCGCGCGCAAAGGCGCAGTTATGGCCTATGTGCCATTGAGTGGTCTACGTGTCGTTAAAGGCGCGGAGCAACTCAAGCTCTATCAGTTTCATTCAAAAGTCGCAAAGCACTATTTTTGTTCGAACTGTGGTATTTACACCCACCACCAAACACGCTCTAATCCAAATGTTTATGGGTTTAATGTTGGGTGTTTGGCGGGCGTAAACCCCCATGATATCGATAATGTTCCGGTCAGTGACGGTATAAACCATGAATCGGATCTGTAGCATATAGCCTAACCAAGTGTTGCAGTTCGTTCCGGGCCGAATGGCCCTCCACCGGACAGCCTTGTCACCGCTTCGCTCTGCCAAGTCTGCCGCTGAACAACGGCGTTACATTCCCAGCCTCACGTGGTATGAAGTTAATGGCAAAAATCTCTGAATTCGATCAAAACGGTAATGAGCATTTAATTGATGGGCTAATTCTATGCAAGAGCTATCCCCAGCTAGTTGATAAAAATATTTTACAGCCGGGAGATGTTCTCTTTTGTTGTCAGAGCCCACCTAATGAAATTAAGGGAAAAGTAAAAACAAAAGCGATTCAAAAGTTCACCAAAGGTATATATGTCCATTGCGGATTATATATTGGGAATGACCTAGTCGCAGATTCTGCCGGTGGTGCCGTCAGGCATATAGATATCGATGAATTTATTGGTTCCTACACATATATAGTGATTTCAAGGTGCCAATACCTCAATGAAGATCGTATTGCCGAGATGGTGTCATATACTTACGAATGTAAAGACAAGAGCATAAAGTATGATTTGAGTGGAGCTCTAGCTTTACCAAAGCTTAGGAAAGAACATCGAAAATATATTCATGGTGGTGATAAGAAACCGAATTATGATAAGGCAAGTGAGGAGAGAGTATTCTGCTCAGAATTTGTCTTAAACTGCTTCAAAGCCTCGGGATATATCCCTTGGGATCATGAATTTTACGTTTCACACGCTTTTTCCCCCACTGATCTAGCACATGATGAGCTATTGCGCTTTGAAGGCTATCTATCAAAGGGTGGTATAAGCTCAATTCATCCAGATGATTCATTTAGAAAGTGAATGTAACAAGTCAATAAACTACGCGCCTACGGCGCCGGACGCAGCAAAGCTGCGCCGGTTATTGAGGCGTTATATTTTTGTGGAGGCTTAGATGAACGCTGAGATGTCTTTAAAAGCAGCTATTGAAACAGGCGAGGTTCTTAAAGTTCGATATCACGGGGGAAGCCAACCCGGCACTCTTCGCGAGATTGCCCCAATTTCTGTTAATGACGGCAAGGTAAGAGCTCGATGCTACTCGTCCGATGCTGTCAAAACTTTCGCTATAAGCAAAGTTGAGATCGTTGGTTTTGCGAAAAAGGGGGATGAATGGCAGAAAGGGAAAGAGCAGAAATCTGAATATGTGAGCTTGTCTTATTTTTTCGAAGAAAAAGCCAATTTATTCGATGAGCTTGGTTGGCATGTGGAATCGGAGCTATCTGGTGACCATGAATTTCTGAGTCTGCATGCTTGCTTCAAGAATGGAAATCCAAAGAAAGGTGCTGAAGTTGAGTTGTCATACGAAAAATACGCATATGAAATGGTCGTGGATTGTACTGGTCAACTAAAACCGGACACTTTTCTCAGCTCGTTTTCATAGTCCACCGGTGACCGATCACCGTTGGCCGTATGTAATCTTTCCAGGTTGTAATAATGCATGTACGCCGCTACATCATTCCTCATATGCGCTCGTGTGGGCTGTGG
>NZ_JRLB01000041.1 GCF_000764495.1 Nitrincola sp. A-D6 | reverse complement strand
TCTTCTGAGACTGGCTTGATTTGCTGCATCATTCTTTGCTGCTACATTCTTTATATGCTGATCTAATTCTTGATGATGAGCAGCAGCAGCAGCAGCAGCAGGGTGATGATGAACAGAGCGATGAATATCTTTTCACTAATGAAGTAAAAAGAATGGTGAATCTTACAAAGCAGATTAACCTTATGTTTACTAAATACTATATGTCACGATCAGTTAACCTGGACATTAATAGAACCTAGCACATCTTGCAGCCACGCAGACGCGCGTCGAAGTGGCTGTAGATTTTCAGGCAGGCTTCTTTTTCGGCAGCCTCGCCAAGATACTCGGTATGGTAACGATCTATATACCAGAGGGTAAGCAAGTCCGACTCCTCATTAGCCTGTACCCGATAGGATTTAAGCCCTACCTTATAAACGCCCTGATACCTGGCTCTGAGCAACTGCCCGCCAGTTGTCAACTCAAGCATTGGCCACTGAAGTTCATCGGTAAGTAGTGCGGGAACCTTGAGGGGGTTATCACTGTGCAATGCCAGATAAAATTCCGCCTGATCACGGGTATCGAAGACACCCAGCACATAGGTTTTGTTTTGCGCCTGTTCCAGGGCATAAAGGCACCAGGAGATTTCACCGACTGACTCTGACACCTGCACTAACAGATAACGCCAAACCGGCTCTCCGGAATCCACCAGACTGTCACAATGGTCACAGCGAAACCCTGCCAGCAGTGCGGGGTGATCCAGGGACATCCACTCGTCCCAGGGCTTGGTGTTCGCCTGCAGATTACGCATACCTACTCCTTGGTTTCAAGAACATTACAGGGTTGCCGGATCAAAGCGACTGTAACACAGGGTGGCAGGTGTGGCGTAAAACTCACACAAGGCATTGCGTAATTGCGCTGTACGTTCCGGCAGGCCTTGGTGTATATATTCGCCCACCTGCTGATACACCGCTTGTTTAAAGGCACTATTATCAGTAGGTTCCCCGTTGAGGTTATCGCTGCTGACACGAAAGCGGAAACCCGCCGCATCGGCCAGTATCCACTCGGTTGCCTGTGGCTTGATCTCTACCTGCTCAAACTCGGCTTGCTGGGCAGCACTGCGACCATCCGGTTCATACCAGTAACCAAAATCTTCCAGCAGACGCCGTTGTGGACCGGCGATCAGCCAGTGCGCAATTTCGTGCAATCCACTACTGTAAAAACCATGCGCAAAATAGATGGCATGGTAACAACGTTCGGCATCCGCGGGGAGGTAAATGGGTTCATCACCACCACGCACCAGACGGGTATTATAGTTGACCTCAAAACATTGATTGAAAATTCGGATCAAATCCTCGTAATCATGTACTGGCATCAATTCAACACCTGCCAGGTATTATCATTAAGCCACCAGCTGCGGCCATCACGGTTATCTATGCGCACGGCAACATAGCCCTTGCTGTCGGTGTCTGCTCGCTGCACCTGAACCTCATAGCTTGATGGGTTCAGGCTGGCATTGTCACGCAAGGGCTGCCAGCTATTGTTATCGGCCAACCAGGTTTCACCTGTCTGGGCATGAAAACGTATCAAAATCCAGCCATTGCGGGTAAAGGCCGTAGCAACCCGAAAGGGGCCCGAGGCTTCCGCCATTTGCGGTGACTGCATGCTCATAGCCGAGAGTAACTGTGCTACAGCCTGATCGATATCATTAACAGCACTTTCAAGGTAGCCTGTTTCGGCTTCTTCAGCACCTGCCACAGAGGGTCCCTGCTGACGCTGCGAATCTGACTGGCTTTGCAACCGAGTCATATTCATCTGGCTTTGCTCCAGGGTTTGCTGCGTCAATGAACGTATTTGTATCACCTGTTCCTGTAACAGGGTTAAACGCCCGGTCAACTGATCCAGCTGATTTTGCAAACTGCCAGACATATCACCCTGCGTAACTGCAATAGGTTCAAGCGGCTCACCACCTAACTGAGCCGCCAACTCGGCACGCCCTTCAGAACTATGCGGATCGACCAGTTCGGCATCCCCACTGCCCGGCTGCACATTCGCCTCGTTGCAGCCGCTTAACAACATCAGCGCAACCCCTGTTAATAGGATTTTTCTGAACATAATGCCCTCCGAGCCTCGTAACCTATTGATAATTACATCTACTTATTCTAATCAGGAATAAAAACTTAATATATTATTCTTTTGCTATTAATTTAAAACATGCTAACTTTCATACTACTCAAAACCACTAACATGGCTGGAAGGATAATGACTCGCGGTATTTTACTCCACAAACGTGGCCTACATAAGTTATTACTGACGTCCTTTTTTGCAGGGGCCGCTTGCCTGGCGCAGGCTGAAGCAATTGCCCCAGCGCAGGTAGAGCTACTCGCAGGCGCCTGCGCCAACTGCCACGGCACTGAGGGCATGCTGTCAGGGGCTATTCCTGCTATTGCCGGGCGTCCTGTTACCGTTCTGGATGCACAACTGCAGGCATTTAAGCAGGGATTACAGCCCAATACCACCGTCATGGACAGAATCGCCAAGGGTTACACCGATGCAGAACTGTCAGCATTGGCAAACTACTTTGCCAATGTCGATAAACAATAACGGAGCAGGATATGAGTGATAGCAAAAATATTTTTTCAGCCTCGCGCCGCCAGCTTTTAAAAGGCCTTGGCCTGGCATCCGTTCTCCCGGCTATTACAGCCTGTGCTGCGACTGTCACAACCGGTTCTTCAGCCGGACGCGTTGTCGTTATTGGTGGTGGTTTTGGGGGTGCAACAGCGGCCAAATACATCAAACGCGGCAATCCAGCCATAGATGTGACCCTGGTTGAACCCAACAAAACTTTTTATACCTGCCCCTTTTCCAACCTGGTACTGGCCGGTGAACGCCAGCTCGACTCAATCGGGCATAACTACGACGAATTGAAGCAAGCCTATGGCGTCAAGGTTGTGCATGCATTGGCACAGGATATCGATCCGGTGGCCCACAAGGTCAGCCTGTCCAATGGTCAGACACTCAGCTATGACAAACTGTTGATGTCACCGGGCATCGATATGCGCTGGAACGCGATTGAAGGCTATGATGAAGCGGCTGCAGAACTGGCACCTCACGCCTGGAAAGCCGGTCCGCAAACGCTACTGCTAAGACAACAACTGCAAGCGATGCAGGACGGTGATACCTTTATCATGTCAGTACCTGGCAATCCCTTCCGCTGCCCACCGGGTCCCTATGAGCGTGCCAGCCTGGTGGCACACTACCTGAAACAGCACAAGCCACGCTCGAAAATCCTGATCCTGGATGCCAAGGATAACTTTTCCAAACAAGGACTGTTTACGGCAGGCTGGCAGAGCACCTATGGCGACATGATTGAATGGGTCGGGCTTTCCAATGATGGCCGGGTCGTGCGTGTTGATGCTGAGCGGCGTGAAGTAGAAACCGAGTTCGGCACCCGACACAAAGCGGCGGCACTCAATGTTATTCCGCCACAAAAAGCAGGCTTTATTGCCGAGCGTGCCGGTGTAACAGACGCCACAGGCTGGGTACCCGTTAATCCGGTAACGTTTGAATCCACCCAGGTAAAAGATATCTACGTGGTAGGTGATGCGACGGTTGCCGCACCTATGCCGAAATCCGGCTTTGCTGCCAATGCCCAGGGTAAAGTGGCTGCCAGCGCTATTGTTGCCGCACTGGCGGGTGTCAGCCCACTGGAACCCGTTTGGGCCAACACCTGCTACAGTCTGATTAATCCGGACTACGGCATCTCCGTAGCCGCTGTATACAAGGTTGAAGACAATCAGATTATTTCAGTGGAAGGTGCTGGTGGATTGAGTGCCGCTGAGGCCAGCGATGATATCCGTCGTTCTGAAGCGGCCTATGCTGTCGGCTGGTACAACGCGATCACCCAGGATACCTGGGGTACGCGGCGCTGATCTATGCTTGCACTTTTTGATAACTACCTGACAGCGGTGCTTTGGGGCGGTGCGCTCCTCGGCTTCGCTTACGGTGCAGCGGCTCAATGGAGCCGCTTTTGTTTCTATCGTAGCCTGGCCAATGTCTGGCAAAAGGGTGACAGTCTGAAACTGCGTGCTTTTTTGCTGGCCATGGCTGTCGCACTGTTCAGCAGTCAATTGTTGGCACTGCTAACCGGTATCGATCTGACACAGACACACTACCATCAACGCTCACCCTCTTTACCACTATTAATTATTGGTGGTGCACTGTTCGGCTATGGCATGCATCTGGCCAATGCCTGTGGTGCTCGCTCTCTGGTGTTACTGGGTAGCGGCAACCTGCGCTCATTATTGGTTTTATTGGTGCTGGGCATCAGTGCTTATGTCACCCTGTCCGGTTTGCTGGCACACCTGCGCCTGGATCTGGAGGCACTGACACAAACTCGCTTACCCGCCACCTCGATTGATGGCCTGATCAGTCTGACTGGTATGTCACCGGTCCTGGCCCGCTGGATCAGTGTGTTTTTTCTATCTGGGTTGTTACTATACACGGCTCTGAAAAGCCGCGAACTGCGCAACTCTCTCAGCGACTGGCTTGGTGCTACCTTGATCGGCTTACTGGCGACCGCGGGCTGGTGGATTACCGGTGTGATAGGCTTTGATGATTTTGATCCGGTGCGCCTGGCATCCCTGACTTTTGTAGCCCCCATAGGTGAAACCCTGCAGTATGCCATGCTGTCATCCGGCATGCCGCTGAGCTTCGCTATCCTGGTGGTAACCGGTATTATCGTCGGCAGTTTTTTACGCGCACTGCTGGCCGGTGAATTCAGTTGGCAAGGCTATGAGTCTCCGCAACAGATGCAACGCGGTATCGCCGGTGGAGCCCTGATGGGTATCGGTGGTGTTTTGTCTCTAGGCTGTACGCTCGGCCAAGGCATTAGTGGTTTTTCCACTTTGGCACTTAGCAGCCTGCCTGCACTTGCTGGTATTATTGGCGGCACCCGACTTGGCCTTTGGCTGGATAGCCGTCGGCACAGCTAAAACCTAAACAAGACACTGAGAAAAGGAAACTGAATTATTATGCAATTCTGGCGTATTATTGTATTAGCCTTGCTGCTAGGCGGTTTTGTACTGCCAGCTTCAGCCTCTGACTGGACGCGCATTGAAGCAATAAATACCTATCTGGCCGACAACCAGCCCCAACAGGATGGCATAGATATAGGTTTGCCGCTGGTCGCTGAAGATGGCTCCGCCGTGCCGCTAAAAATCACCTATAGCGGTGAGCTGGCTAATGATGAGTATATTGATAGCATTCGTGTATTCGCCAGCAACAACCCCAATACTGAAGTGATTGACTTCGAACTCTCGGCCGCCATTCCGAGAACTGAGCTATCCACACGTATTCGCCTGAGTGAATCACAAACGCTGTTTGTCGTTGCCAAAAGCAATCTGGATAACTACTGGATTGCCAGCCGTGATATTCGGGTTACGGTGAGTGGCTGCCTGATGGCGGGTGATACAGAAACGACAGCTAGCGGCATGTCCCAACCGCGCGTTGCCCTGCCACGTAGCGCCACACCTGGTGAAGCAGCCGAAATACGCACCATGATCAATCACCCTATGGAAACCGGCTTTCGTGACGATGGACAGGGCGGAAGCGTTGCACAAAATCTGGTGGAATTACTGGAAGTTACCAGAGCCGGTCAAGATCTCTTGAAAGTACATTTTCATACAGGCACATCGGCCAACCCGTTTGTTGGTTTTTATCTGGACCAGTTCGATGATCTGAGTTTTACCTGGACAGACCAGCAGGCTGAACGTATCACCGAAACCCGGTGATACGTCGTGTATTTATTTCAACCGGCTCAACTTACGATACAACGTACGTTCACTCACACCTAAATGTTCAGCCAAAGAACGGTTATCACCACTGAATCGCGAAGTTATACGCTGCAGATAATAACGCTCAAGCTGATCCAGCGGAATGACCTCTTCATCTGGAAATCCAGAATAAGGCGCTGATGCAGCCCCTTCTGCCACATGTAGACATTCAGGCGGCAGATGCTGTACTCCAATACGCCCATCGTCTGTCATCAACATACCCCGTTCTAAAATATTACGAAGCTCACGAATATTACCGGGGAAGCTATACTGTCGTAACACCTTAACAGCCTGCTCCGTCACACTAACTTGCTCAGCGCCAGGTATACGCACCAGCAGTGAGTTAATCAGTAGTGTCAAATCTTCAGGGCGCTCCGACAGCGCGGGCAGAGTGACCGGAAAGGCTGATATACGATAATACAGGTCCTGACGAAACTGCCCCTGATCAACTAATTGCTTCAGGTTGCGGTGTGTAGCACACACCAGACGAAAATCGGCATGTAAGGGCTCGATCCCACCCACGGTACGGTAGGTACCTGTTTCAATCAGACGTAGCAGTTTAACCTGCTGGGGCAAGGGGATTTCACCGATTTCATCCAAAAAAAGCGTGCCTCCTCGAGCCGCTTCGATCAGACCCTTTTTACGTCCGACGGCACCAGTAAAGGCTCCTCGCTCATGACCAAACAGCTCACTCTCAAACAATGACTCGGTCAAACCAGAGCATTCAACGGTGATAAAAGGGCCACGAGCACGGCGACTGCCATCATGTACCGCTCTGGCGGCCAACTCTTTACCTGTCCCTGACTCCCCTAAAAGCAGCACAGCGATATCTGAAGGTGCTGCACGACGCAGCATTTCAAGCATGCGGCTAAACGCGGGTGAACGCCCTACCATGCCATCACCTTCACCTGGCGTGGCTCTGGCTTCTTTGACCAGATGCATTATCTCCAGATAGCAAACCAGTTCACCCTGCGCATTGCGCACCGGGTTCATCTCTACATCCACATGCTCTTCACCATCCGGTGTATTATGAAGATGTAACACCCGTTGCCGCTGCCCGGTTTCATGGCAACGCTTTAATGGACAGGATTCACCCGCCTGATCACAAGGCACACTATACCCATGTGAAACATCATAACAGGTGCGCTCCAGTACCCGCCCACCCTCACCATAGATCGATTGATAAGCCTGATTACAGGCCAATATTCGATAATCCAGCGCAAGAATAGTTGCCGGTTCATTAATCACATCCAATAACGAACTCAGTTCTGCAATCGAAAGCCCAGCATCTTTTGCAATCAAATCTGCCATATAAATCTGCCACTAGTGTCATATTTGTCAGTTCATTATCAAACATGTGTGACAATTTGTCACCTATTAACCCCACAAATCTTGAGCTATTCTGACCTTAAAGTGCCTAAAATGGCATGTATTGCATAAAAGAATAAGCTCATAACCTTAATACATCAAACTGGCATATTTCCTGCTGTAGCAGTTTGATCTTATAAAATTCAGCAGTAACAGAGGACCTTCGTATGATTACTGAAGCGCTCGTAGATATTTCCCGTCTGCAATTCGCGCTCACCGCGATGTATCACTTTCTGTTTGTACCACTCACCATCGGGCTGGCGTTTATGCTGGCCATTATGGAGTCAGTCTATGTAATGACTGGCAAGCAGATCTACAAAGACATGACCAAATTCTGGGGTAAGCTCTTTGGTATCAATTTTGCGCTAGGCGTTACCACTGGACTCACTATGGAGTTCCAGTTTGGCACTAACTGGTCCTACTATTCACATTATGTCGGGGATGTTTTTGGCGCGCCACTGGCGATTGAAGGCCTGATGGCATTTTTTCTGGAGTCCACCTTTGTTGGCCTGTTCTTCTTTGGCTGGGATCGCCTGAGCAAGGTCAAACATTTGATGGTTACCTGGCTGGTAGCCATAGGATCAAATTTCTCGGCCCTGTGGATTTTGGTCGCTAATGGCTGGATGCAGTACCCGGTAGGCGCTGAGTTCAACTATGAATCCATGCGCATGGAAATGACCAGCTTCTATGACCTGGTCATGAACCCAGTAGCGCAGGTAAAATTCGTTCACACGGTTTCAGCAGGCTACGTGACCGCTGCCGTGTTTGTCCTCGCTATCAGCTCCTATTATTTGCTAAGAGATCGCGACACAGCCTTTGCACGTCGTTCATTTGCTATCGCCAGCGCCTTCGGTCTGGCTGCCTCTATGTCGGTGATTCTGCTCGGTGATGAATCCGGCTATGAACTCGGGGATGTACAAAAAACCAAACTCGCGGCCATAGAAGCTGAATGGGAAACCCATGAAGCACCAGCCGCATTTACACTCATCGGCATTCCAAATCATGAAGAAATGAACACGGATTATGCGCTGAAAATCCCCTATGCTTTGGGCTTGATTGCAACCCGCTCCACCACCGAAGAAGTGAAGGGCATCAAAGATCTGATTGCAGAACATGAAGTCCGTATTCGTAACGGCATGGTGGCTTATGGTCTGTTGCAGCAATTGCGCAATGGAGAAGCGACAGATGAGGTCCGTGCTGCTTTCGATGAAGCCAAGGTTGACCTGGGTTATGGCCTATTGTTGCAGCGTTACACAGCTAACATCGTTGATGCTACAGATGCACAAGTCCGTATGGCTGCCGAAGACACTATTCCGGCTGTAAGACCTATGTTCTGGGCCTTCCGTATCATGGTGGCCGCTGGATTCTGGATGCTGCTACTATTCGCATTAAGCTTTTACCACACCGCACGGCGCAGCGCCTGGAAGAAGCCCTGGTTGCTTAAAGCCGCTTTATTCACCCTTCCGGTTCCCTGGATTGCGTCTGAAGCTGGCTGGTTTGTTGCCGAGTTTGGTCGCCAACCCTGGGCCGTAGGTGAAATTCTACCCACTTTCACTGCCGTATCTGTTCTGACGGTCAATGAGATCATATTGAGCCTCAGCCTGTTTATTCTCTTTTACACCATTCTGGCTACTATTGAGATTTTCCTGATGCAGCATTTTATCCGCAAAGGCCCCAGTAGCTTGAAGACTGGCCGATACCACTATGAGCAGTCTGATGACGTCATTAATGCCACTCAGGCAGTTAAAGCCTGATTCGGGTAAGGAGATATTCTGATGATCTTTGATTATGAAACCTTAAAGCTGGTCTGGTGGGTACTCATCGGCGTGTTGCTGATTGGTTTTGCTGTCACCGATGGCTTTGATATGGGTGGCTGCGCCATCCTGCCACTGGTAGCTAAAACTGATGAAGAACGCCGTGTAGTCATTAACACCATGGCACCCCACTGGGATGGAAACCAGGTGTGGTTTATCACCGCGGGCGGTGCACTATTTGCTGCCTGGCCACTGGTCTATGCTGCCGCTTTCTCAGGTCTTTACTGGGCCATGTTATTAGTGCTGTTTGCGCTGTTTCTGCGCCCGGTCGGTTTTGATTACCGCTCAAAAATGGAAGACCCACGCTGGCGCAATGCCTGGGACTGGGCACTGGTTGTAGGCGGTGCCGTACCGGCGCTGGTATTTGGTGTAGCCTTTGGCAACTTGCTTCAAGGTGTACCCTTTCAATACGATGAACTGATTCGTCCCTCTTACCATGGCAGCTTTTTTGCTTTGTTGAACCCTTATGCACTGCTCTGTGGCGTCGTCAGCTTGTCGATGCTTAGTTTGCACGGAGCGATCTGGGTACAGATGCGTACCAAAGATCAAGTTGAACAGCGCGCCAGGTATTATGCGGGTGTGTTCGCAATCGTCTGCGCCGCCAGCTTTGCTCTAGCCGGACTCTGGCTGGCTATGGGAATTGAAGGCTATCAAATCCTGTCCATGCCAGCTAAAGATGCTGCATCCAACCCCATGCTTAAAGAGGTGATTAGAGCCGAAGGTGCGTGGTTGAGCAACTACGCTGATTATCCCATCACTCTTTTGGCGCCTTTACTGGGATTTGCCGGTTTACTGGGTGCTTTCTGGCTGACCATTAAACGCCTTCCCGCACTGGCCTTTGTGTGTAGCGCACTGGGTATTACCGGCATCATCCTGACAGCCGGGGTATCCATGTTCCCGTTTGTTATGCCATCCAGCCTAGTGCCATCGGCCAGTCTAACTCTATGGGATGCAGCCTCTAGTGCAGGCACCCTCATGGTGATGGCCTGGGCCGCGATTATTTTTGTACCGCTGATTCTGGTCTACACCTTCTGGTGCTACCGTGCCATGTGGCAAAAAATCGGTGTTAGCTTTATTAAAGACAACAGCAATTCACTTTACTAAGGAGACAGAATTATGTGGTACTTCGCCTGGATACTCGGTGTATTGCTGGCCTGTGCGTTCGGCATCATCAACGTGATGTGGCTGGAAGCCGAAGAAGAGTTTGATCAGGAGTAATGCTCACTCCCGCAAAGGCACCGCAAGGTGCCTTTTTTTATGTACAGGATGTACGGGCAGAATATCTGTAGAGTAGGATACTATGCTTGAATACTTGTAAGTTGTAACTCTACATTTTTAATCCAGAGGGCTAGCAGATGGCAAAGCAGGATGCCAATATCATTGTTATAGGTGCCGGTGTAATTGGACTGAGCTGTGCTCTGGCACTACAACGTGCTGGTTTCAGGGTACAAGTACTTGATCGCACCGGTGTTGCTGCAGAAGCAAGTCAGGGTAATGCCGGTGCATTTGCCTTTACCGAAGTGGAACCTCTGGCAACACCTGGCATTATGCGCAAGGCGCCTCGCTGGCTGCTCGACCCACTGGGACCTCTCTCTCTACCACTGGGATACGCCGTGCAATTTGCGCCCTGGATGCTACGCTTCTGGCGCGCCAGCTGGCGTGATCGTTATGAGCAATCAACGCGTGCACAAACGTCACTGATGCAGCTGTCCAAGTCGTGTTTGGAAGAGCTGATCGCATCAATACAGGCTGAGGAGATGATTCGCAGAGAGGGGCAGCTGCAGCTCTATGAAGGTGAAGCCGACTTTAATGCCAACCAGGAAAGCTTAAAACTGAAACAGGCTCAGGGTATTGAGGTACAAATACTCAAGGGAGCGGATGCCATTGCCAGCATTCAACCTGGATTATCTGAGCGGTTTACCCATGCAGCCTACACACCAGCCTGGATGAATGTATGCAATCCGGCCAGCTGGGTTGAACGGCTGGCCCAGCATTTTCAGGAAGCCGGTGGCGAGATTACCATCGCCACGGTCAATGCCATTCAACCTGAATCTGCTAGTGTCACGCTGAACACAGACCAAGGTACGCAAACAGCCAGTAAAGTCATCCTGGCCTGCGGTGCCTGGTCGAGAACTCTGGCACAGAGCATCGGTGATCGCTTACCGCTGGATACAGAGCGCGGCTACAACACCACTCTGCCTGCCGGTGCTTTTGATCTTAAAACCCACCTCACCTTTCCGGCACATGGATTTGTGGTGTCTCGTATTGATGAGGGTGTTCGTGTCGGCGGCGCGGTTGAGTTTGGCGGTTTACAACGACCACCGAATTATAAGCGGGCACAAACACTACTAAACAAGGCCAAGAGGTTTTTACCCGGTTTAAACACCGCCGATGGCGTCCAATGGATGGGCTTCAGACCCTCCATGCCTGATAGCCTGCCGGTCATCAGTCATGCCAGTCAGTCTGACCGGGTGATCTACTGCTTTGGCCATGGACATCTGGGCCTGACCCAGTCGGCTGGGTCAGCCCAACTGGTTAAGGATCTGGTGTTGGGAGAAGCTTCATCGATTGACCGGGCACCCTTTAGCGCCAAGCGCTTTCACTAACTTGCAGTGTCACTAAAGGGTCCAGGCAAGCCAACTGATTTCAGTGTCTGAAATCCTGGATATGCAGCCGCCAGGTTTTCCAAAACTGCTCGTAGATTTCATCGCTAAGCTGGTTTTGTTGTTTCTGCTGCTGTGAGGCATAGTTCATCAGTACCATTTCCATAAAAGTGCTGTAATCCAATGCTATAGCGCCAGCTTCATCCGTTTGGGGCTGGTCGCCCCAGCGATTGGTAAACCAGGCATTCCAGTCGTCTGAGCCAGGCGTGTACATATTCAGCGGTGTACTAATAGGCGGTTTGGCCGGATAAAAATAGGTGAGCATTTTATCGCTGTTGGGCAGGTAGGACACTGTGCCATGACAGCTCATACAAGACGAACTTCGCAGCGACTTTACTAGCTGGCCATCAACATACACATCGTTTTTGACTGCAATATCAAACGGGCCAGATAACCGTCCGCCATAGCCAAGCGTTACAGTGGCATAAGCGGGAGCCTCTGGATTGACATAAGTTTGCTGTAATGGCTGCTGCGGATGCAAGGCTGAATTGACATCTGGGTCCAGCCCCCACATAGCTCCCAAGGGCACCATCCTATCCCAGGCATCTTCACCCAGGGCATCCCGGTCATAGACCAGGGTGGAAAAAACCCAGCCAGTGTCCGGTGCTGCCACACTGTCTTTGACAATAATATCGAAGATGGCCACACGTACATCGGTCACTACCGGTGGCTGATCATGAATGGTGCCATGCTGATTGAAGGGTCGCCGGTAGATCTGCCAGGCAGCCGCACCTTCCAACACTGGCCACTCATCGGGTGTAGCCGTAGCTGCCGCCGCTTTGATAATCACCGAACCTTCCGGGAACTGGGCTTCACCGGCCATCAGGCTGGGTGAGCAACTGGTCGTGGCCACATCGCAGTCTTGCCATACCCGTCCTAACGCATAAGCAGCCGTTTGGTTGTAATAGATGGCGGCATGATTACGCACATCCACCGTCAACCCCGAATCAGCATAGACTGAGGCCGCCTGAATCTGACCGGTATAGGTACCGTAAATGGCATCCCGGCCTTCCCAGCCAGTCACCGGAATGTCTTCACCCGCCCAGAGCATACTGTACCAGCCAGTTTGAGGATGCTGATTCCACACTTCTGGCTGAGTCACAAAAATACGCATAGGGTCTTCGACAAACTGCTTCAATGCCACTACATAGTCATGCGCCTTGGCTTTATTCAGCGGCATACCATTCAACACCTCGCGCCAAGGCATCTCCAGGGGTTGCTGAATGTTATCGGGGTATTGGTAATCAAACCGAAACAGTGGACCATCATATTCTGATGCATCAGGGATGTTGCCATCATTCACGGCAAAAGGGTTCACTTCAGCCGCCAACGGCAGGCTTAGCGTAGCGATCAAAACAACCGGAAAAATCTGTTTACAGCAGCCTAGTGACATAGTTTATCTCCTAATACATTGGCAAGTATTCATATCCAAAAGGATTCAATCATCTAGAGCAAAAACACAAGTCCGGTTTTTTCCGGCACTTTTAGCCTGATACAGAGCATTGTCTGCACGAAGAATCAACTGATCTGTGTCCGCCCCAAGACCCACGTTCAGTCCAATACTCATAGAGACCCGAGAGGTCACAGAAGACACCTCATGCACTAGATCACGCTGCCTGAGCGCCTGGTGAATCTGTTCGGCTATGTGCAGTGCACCTTCACGGTCAGTGGCAGACAAAATCACCGCAAACTCTTCACCACCATAACGCGCAACCAGATCCCCAGGCCGCTTGACCACTGAGGTAAAGCACTCAGCCACCGCAATCAGGCAATCATCTCCAGCCTGATGCCCATAATGGTCGTTGTATGCCTTGAACTCATCCAGATCACAGATCAGCAGTGCAAAGGGTAAGTCGTGTCGCTTGCAGTGAAGATATTGTTGCTGCAAAACCTGGTTGAAATGACGACGGTTACTCAGTCCGGTCAGCCCATCAGTGGTTGCCAGTATTTGCAGCTGTTGATTAGCTTCCTGCAGTTTTTGCTCAGCCAGTTTACGTTCATCATTTTCTTCGATCAGTCGCTGGTTCAGGTGACGAATGGTATCGTACTGATGCTGCAACTCCTGCTTCTGGCATTCGATATCCTGAGTGCGCTCCCCCACTTTCTGCTCCAGCTTTTGGTAGACCAACGCGTTTTCAATCGAAATAGCAATTTGCCCGCCAAGGTAACGTAACAAGGCAAAACGGTCTGGTGTAAACACACCGGCTGCACTGTCGTTTTCCAAGTAGACAATCCCTTTTACCTGACCTTGAATCATCAAGGGCACACAAAGGACTGACAGTACCTGATAACGGGCAAAATAGGGATCATTAGCAAACACAGCATAATGGCAGGCATCATCTAACAAAATTGATTCATGCGAGGCCATTACATAATTGATTACCCGTAGAGGCAAGTCAGATGATTGATCATAGGCTTGATTCTGCATCACCTGGATCTCGGCACGCTCTACTGAGGATTCAGCCTGAATCAGATACTGCTGATCTTCCTGCAGCATCAGTACACAACGCCGTGCCAGGGTATTTTCCTGCAAAATAGTCATCAGGGTTTCCAGCAATCGAGGTAAACGACGCTCCTGGCTGATCACTTCAACAGCCTGGGCGAGACTATCAAGATCGAATTGACCCGCCTGCCGGACAACACCGGGGCACTCTACCTGAGTATGCCAGCTATCCACACCCCACTTTTCGGCTAACTGTCTCTTTTCCAGTTGATGGCACTGGGCTGCCAGGAGTTGAGTTTGGCTGGCATACAACTGCTCAGTCAGTTGATGCCCAATCACCTGAAGGTTCAAATGGCCGTAAAATTCAGCTGTTTTACAGGCTTCCTGATAACATTCAAGCGCTTTTCCAAAACGCCCGGCGATGCGATGCTGCTCACCTTGAAGTAACTGCGCTCTATCCAGAAAATTATCTGGACACTGTTTGGCCCAGCGATGAAATTGTCGTGTATAACGTTTAATCTGAAAGTGGTTCCGGTGCATTTTCAGCCCGTCATGGGATCGCAGTGTTTGTGCCAGAATCAAGGCATGCACAAAGCAATGCTCAGCCGCATGCAACATGCCCTGGCTGTCTTTCATATAGCTCTGACTGGAGACAGCAACAGCCTCCGCATCATCATAATACCCGTGAAAATACAGTACCCACATTTTATTGATGTAGTACAAATGGGCAAAATGACGCGAACCAAACTGACTTAGTTTATTCAGATAAGCGCTTTCATCAAAACCATCGTGACTAAACACCGGCAAAGTGGGTGAAGGGTTACGCAGGTTGAGTAACGCCTGGCGAATCCCCAGCAATACTTGATCATGCTCAACTGCTCCGATGCGCTGCAAGGTTGCCTGGAAATAGTCACACTGTTGCAACACTGGCTCCAGTGGTTGCCCTCGCATAAACTGACTCTGCAGAATTCCCGCCGCCGCACAACCGGCATGAAACCAGTCACCAACCTTGAGGCCTTGTTCAAAAGCACGCTGCCAGTAACGTTCGGTATCACTGGCCGGATGCAGCCAGGAATGCGCAAAATAGCCATACACAAAAGGCACTTCAGCACTCTGCATCAGGTTGTTGTAATGCTCCAGCATAGCCAGTGACAAACGCCCATATTTACACCCCTCCACGGCAAGGCCACGGACACCGCCAAGAAAAATAACCCCGAATACCATATAACCCACCACAGCTTCGCGGGTATTACCGTAACGCAAACACAAACGCACCTGCTTGGCAGCCAGCGCTACACAGAGCTCGGGTTGTATTTGATAGGCCGCTTTCTGCATCGCTGACAGCAACAGGATTTGATCACAAATACGCGCATCACTGGCCTCAGGCAAAGCCAGTAAGCTCTCTATTGTTGAGCCTCGCAGTTTACGTTTCAGGTGCAGGTAATCGGCGGCGAAATTCAATGGGCTAAAGCCAGACGGCACACTTAAATCAAGATGAAACAAGGCTGTCCTGCCTGTCTCAAAGGCTTGCTGAAACTCGCCGTAATCGGTATAAAATTTGATCAACAGCTCATAAATTCTGGTACGTTGCCGGGCATCCGTGGTGACTTGCAGTGCCTGCTGATAATAGCTTAATGCCGTCGACTGCTGACCACAAAGGTGCTCACATTCAGCACGCTCTTTAAGAATTTCTGCACGAAGTTGTGGGTCAGCTTGTTGTGGCAACAAGAGTTTCATCGCCAGAGTGACACACCCCAGTGCCAGATGAAAATCACCATTGGCCTTGGCGACCTCAGTAGCCCGCAGGTTCAACCAGCCAATACGTTCCAATAGCTGCGCATCGGTAATCTGCTCCAGGGCCATATTGAAGTGATACACACATTCCAGTAGCCGGGTTTCCGCATCCTCACTACTCACAAGACACTGAGCAATAGATAAGTGCACCTGTTGAAGGGTCGACTTGTCCATCAGGCCATAGGCCGCCTGTTGTATGCGATCGTGAGGAAAAACATACTCTCGCTCGGCAGCTTGACGCATCAGCCAACCACCAGTTTGCGCATTTAGCAGCGCCCGATCAACGGCCAGGTCAGGCAGCAACCGCTTCAAGACATCACTATCGAAGCGGTTACCGATACAGGCGGCTGTTTTCAACACCTGCTGTGTCTCTTCCGACAGGAATGCCAGACGCTTTGCCAGTAACTGCACAACATTTTCACTGACCGGTATCTCGGTCTGTTGCTGCAAATCCAGCTTCCAGATCAAATCTGTATGATCGAACCAAAGTACCCGATGCAGTTGGCACTGACGCAGGTACTCCGCCATATACAACGGGTTGCCATGGGTCTTTTCAACAATGGCAACGGCCAATGCTTCAGCCGCGTCGCTTGACAGCTTGAGGTACTGCTGCAACAAATCACCAATCACCCGGACACTCAGTGGCTCTAAGCAGATATCCTGCTGTGGCGCTTGTCGCCCTCGAAGGCGCTCCAGAAAGCTACCGAGCATGCGGGTCATATTATCGGCATCATCTCTGAATGCCAGAATGACCACGACTGAGTGCAGCTCATGCTGGGTGTTTTCCAGCCACTCCATTGTGGCCGTATCAGCCACTGACAGTCATCCAGAAACACACACAAGGGGTGATCGATACTTGCCAGGCTTTGCACAAAACGGTTTAACAAGCGATAAAGGCGTACTTTGGCATCAGCAGCAGGCAGCGCCGCCACTGCCGGAGGCTGCCCAATGAATAAGGCCAACTCAGGCATCGCCTCTACCAGAATACCCGCATCTTGTTCCAGAGCCAGACGAAAAATATCACCCCAGCTTCGTCCCTGATCAGATGATTCGGATAATAACTGACGTAACAGTTGCTGTAGCCCAGCAAACAACCCTTCAAACGGACTATTGGAAGCATACTGGTCATACTTCACCTGGGCAAAATGGTATTGATCAGCGACAGACTGTTGTGAGGCATAAACCAGGCTGGATTTGCCAATACCCGATACCCCTCTCACCAGGACTGTCGCCATAGGCTGGCCAACGGCCTGGTGCAGCGTGGTAACTAACGACTGCAGTGGCACCTCCCGACCATATTGTTCACCCCGACTGAACAAGCGACTGACATCACTCAGATGATCGATATCGAAATCCGTTAGCGGTGCGCCACGCTGTAACATTTCAATGCAGATTCGCAAGTCGACTGCCACGGCCTCCAGGGCCTGATAGCGCTGACGCCGATCAGTCGCCAGCATCTTTTCCAGTATACGCAACAGAACCGGTGCAACTTCTGGATATTGTCTTTGCAGGCTCACCTGAATCGGTTGTCCTGAGGCTGATAACGCCTCAGCTTGCCTGTTGGCAGGAGGTTGCCCCGTCAGCATCAGATAAAACAAAGCACCTAAAGCGTATATATCACTGCGATCATCCACCAGAACACCTGAACGGGGATGCTGCTCTGGTGCCTGATAAGGACTATTGATTAATTCCAGATCGCTCTGCAATTGTCCCTCTGATTCGCGCCGCCAGACCTGCCCCAGCCCAAGAACCCGGAAATCCGCTAAATCAGTACTTAAAAGGATATGCTCAGGGAATAACCGGGCATGTATAAATCCGGCGTCATGAATAGACTGCACCGCATCAACCAGCGCAACAGCCAAATCCAGAAATTGCTTTTCAGATAAGGGATTACCTGCCAGAAACACATCCAGCGGCTGTCCTTCAAAATACTCCCGCAGCAGTACAGGGTATCATTCCAGGTAGTTATGCCTTTTACAGAGATCAGCTTTTCATGCTGGAACTGCTGCAGACACTCGCACTCATTGCGGAGCATATCAGTATGAGACACCCCCGGCACCACGAGTTTACTGCGCTTTATCACAACGGGTTCAGAGGATAGCATCGCCTGCCAGAGCTCTGACCGGGTCGTTTTCTGCAGCAAGGTTATGTTGGTGAAATCATCCATGTTTCGCTCTGTGCCAGTGTTAAAGTCCTACTATAAAGCGTAACAATATAAAAGCCAGCATACCTGCGACGATTGTCGTCATCAGGTCCTTACGAATCAAGGCGACTAAAAAAGCAAACAAAGCCGCCAGTAACCAGGGGTTTTGCCAATTGAACCAGATATCCCCTTCCGGCATCAATACTGCCGGAACAATAATGGCGGTCAATACAGCCGGAGGTACAAAACCCAACGCCTGACTCAGCCACAAGGGAAAGTGCACGCGCCCGGCCACGGCAAACAGCAAAAAACGCACACTGAAAGTCACCAGAAACATCCCCAGAATCAAATAGACTTCCTGCATTAGTCAGCCTCCTGTGCTTGAGCCTGTCGACGTTGCTGTAGCAGGTGCAAAGATATGCCGGTGGTAATACCACACACAGCAGCGACTATCAGCCCCAGCTTGTGCGGCATAAAGGCCGTTGCCACAGCCATGGCTCCAGCCACTATCACGGCACCCCACATAGGACGATTGGTCAGGTAAGGCACCACCATTCCGATAAAGGTAACTGACATGGCAAAATCCAGCCCCCAGTCGGTCATATCCGGAAACATTTCACCCAGCACTATGCCGACGAAGGTACACAGAATCCAATTACCGTACATGGCCACAAACGAACCCAGATAGAACCAATGCGCCGTATCGATGGATGCCTGGCGCAAAAAACGGTTACTGACAGCCGCAAAGGTTTCATCGGTAAGGCCAAATGCCATCATCATGCGCCAGCGTAGCGGCAGGTGGGCCACTTTCGGCACAAGATTAGCGGCATACAATACATGCCGCAGGTTAACCACGAAGGTTGTCAGGATAATGACAGGAATGGCCGCTCCCGCAGCCAGCAGCCCCAGTGCAATAAACTGGCTGGAACCGGCAAAGACGATGACTGACATCGCCATGGCACCCCAGGCGGACAAGCCACTGGTTTCAGCCAGGGTACCAAAAATAATACCGAAGGGTATGGCACCCACGATAAGTGGCAAAGTAGCCTTTACTCCACCCGAAAACTCATCTCTTTTACTCACTGGTATTAACTCTCGCACCTTTCACTCCATGACACAGGAACAGGGATAGACAAAACATTAGCATTAACTTATATTAGGCATCACACTGACTCTGACCAACTTACTCAAGCCGCTTCGCGCAGCTTTTAATTCTGGAGATCAACATGACACTGGATCGCGCCGTTTTTGCTTTTGCCGGCAGCTTTATACTGATTAGCCTTGCACTGGCTCACTGGGTTAGTCCCTGGTGGTTGTTATTGACTGCCTTTGTGGGTGTCAACATGTTGCAAACTGCCTTCACAGGCTTCTGCCCGCTGGTCATTATATTGAAAAAACTGGGTGTGAAACCGGGTCAGGCGTTTGATTAAGGCTTAAAAAGCGATCTGATTTGTCATAAGGACACTTAAGACCTCTTTTTAACACTACCCTCTTTACACCTGCTACTCAGTCATGGATGATCTGAGAATAACTGAATCGGATTTTCGGGCGGGTGGAAAAGATGAGTAACCCCAAACACACGCTGTTCTGGATGACACTGTTTCTGGGTGTGGTCGCTGCAATCTGTGTCTTAATTTATGTCCCTCTACAAACAGCCTTTATGGCTAACTGGGTGTTCAACGCACTGATATTCTGCGTGCTTCTAATTGGCATCGGGATCACTTACCGACAGGTATTTGTGCTGTTTCCGGAAATCCGTTGGGTTGCCCAATTTCGTACCGGGCGTATGGGATTATCGGTAACCCAGGAACCCCGATTACTCAAACCCCTTGCCCGCCAACTGGGTGAAGACTACAAACGCGATAAATTCTCTCTGTCTGCCCTATCGCTCAGAACCGTATTAGACGGTATTCGCACGCGCCTTGACGAACAACGCGAAATTACCCGCTACTTTATTAGCTTACTGATTTTTTTAGGCCTGCTGGGTACCTTCTGGGGGCTATTAGGTACGATTAATGCGGTCGGACAGGTCATTATTAACCTGGATATGCAGCAGAGCAATTTTGCCGACGTATTTGCCAGCTTACAGTCCGGACTGTTAACACCTTTGGAAGGTATGGGCACAGCTTTTAGTTCATCCTGTTGGGTCTGGGTGGGTCACTGTTGTTGGGCTTCCTTGATATTCAGGCTGGTCATGCTCAAAACCGTTTTTATGATGGTCTGGAAGAATGGTTGACCGGTGTTACCCACCTGGTGGAAAAGGCACACCAAACTGGCCAGGTGCCTCCGGTACTGACAGATGACTGGGACTATGAAATTTCCGGCATAGATACGCTCAGGGAAGTAGAGCGTTTGCGTGAAGAAAATGCCGAACTAGCGGCCAAACTGGCAGAACAGGACAAACACTGATGCTGGGTTCCGGTCGTCGACAACGTAGCCAGATAAACGCCTGGCCAGGTTATGTAGATGCTCTTTCGGCCCTGCTGATGCTGGTTATTTTTATGCTGATGATCTATATGGTCAGTCAGCTCTACTTGTCTCAAGCCTTGTCTGACCGAGACTCTGAACTGGCCCAATTGAGTAACCGCTTAAACGAGATATCCCGTCTATTGATGCTGGAAGAGGAGCGTAGCGAACAGCTCACAGCTGAATTGACCAGTTTACGCAGTTCATACCAACAAAGTCTGTCCCGCGAAGAAGCGATGCAGCAAGCCCTCGATAGCTTGTTAGGTGATCTAAGTGAATCAGAGCAAGCGCATCAGCAAATCGCGGCACGTGCCGCCGAACTGGAAACGCAGTTGGAGCAGGAACGCACGGCATTTATGCAACTGCGCACCCTGGCTGATGATCAGGAAAGCCAGATTGCCGGGCTGTCCAGTAGTATAGAATCCACTGACACGGCCTTAAAAGAAGAGCAGGAACTAACGGCATCTCAGCAGGACTTTATTCTTCAGTTAACCCAGCGAATCGACGCACTTCAGGATCAACTAAAACAGATAAGTGCCGCGCTGCAACTCCAGGAGACCATCAGTGCTGAACGCGAGGCTGAAATCGCCGGTCTGGGACAACGTTTGAATCGCCTTCTGGCTGAACGCGTTAATCAGTTGGAGCGTTATCAATCTGAATTTTTTGGCCGACTCAGAGATATCCTGGAAGACAATGAAAACATCCGCATAGTCGGTGATCGCTTTTTACTGCCTTCTGAGCTTTTCTTCGCTTCAGGCTCAGCTGAACTCGGCCCTTCAGGGCGTTCTGAACTAAACAAGTTCGCTACACTGCTGCTGGAAATAGCCAATAAAATCCCCGATGACGTTGACTGGATACTCAGGTTGATGGCCACACCGATCGCTTGCCTATCAACACCGAGGCTTTTCCATCCAATTGGGAGTTATCCACTGCACGTGCTGTAGCTGTTGTGCGTTACCTCGCCTCACAGGGTGTACCACAAAAACACATGGCGGCAGCGGGCTTTGGTGAGTTTTATCCGGTCGATCCGGGTAGCTCTACCGATGCCTTACAGCGCAATCGCCGTATTGAGATCAAGCTCACGGATCGTTAAGGTCAAGAGGTGTATGTCATCCGGGTAGCCAACGGGTAAAAACACCTCAACTCGCATTTTAAAAATAAGCAGTAAATCCTGTTTTAAGGCTAAAAAGCAGTGATCAATTCTGCCAAAATAACACATAACAAAATATTATTTTTTAATATCAAACGCATACAGGAAAATTAAAAACCTTCTGCTAGAATGAATTCTTAGTCATAAATTAACCTTCTTCAGCAGGAGAAAGTAATGTCTCGGGAAACCATCGTATTAGGTGCCGGTATAGTAGGCGTCAGCATTGCCTGGCATCTGGTGCAGCGCGGCCGCAAGGTATTGCTGATTGACCGCCGCCCACCAGGACTGGAAACTTCTTTCGGCAACGCCGGTATTATTCAACGCGAAGCTGTCAGACCCTATGCGTTTCCTCATGACCTGAAAACCCTGTTGCGGGTACTGCCAAACCGCAGTATCGATATCCGCTATAAACCCAGCGGCATGTTTGCAGCGGCCAGCCCGTTGCTTAGCTACTACCTGAACTCTTTCCCAGGACGCTATAAAAAAATCATTCCTGAATACGCTTCCATTATCGCCCTCTCTACCCAAGAGCATGATCCGATGATTAAAGCGTCTGGAGCCGATGCACTGATACAGAAAAAAGGCTGGCTGGAGATCTACCGCACCGAAGCTGAGCTGGATGCCCGTCACAAGGAAGCCCAGGAAGCCGCCCAGCAAGGCGTCGTTTCACGTCGCATTGACCGGGCAACACTGGATGAAATGCAACCCGGTCTTTCAGCCGACGTTTGTGGCGCAATCCACTGGCAGAACTCCTGGATGGTGGAATCACCTGGCGACCTGGTGCAAGCCTATGCCAAAGATTTTGAAGCCAAGGGCGGTGAGTTTCTTGAAGCCGAATTGAATACTATCGTACAAAACTCAGCCAACAACTGGACGGTCACCACCTCCAAAGGCAGCCATGATGCCGCTGAGGTGGTGGTTGCCCTGGGTCCTTGGTCACAAGACTACCTGGCACCACTGAATTACAATTTCCCGTTGTTTGTGAAGCGTGGTTATCACATGCATTACAAACAGCCCAGCATAAAATCCACTCTGAATTACTGGCTGATGGATGCAGAAAAAGGCTATCTGCTTGAGCCGATGAAAGCGGGCATTCGTCTGACTACCGGTGCGGAGCTGGCCAATCTGGATGCACCACCTGCCTATGGTCAGCTGGAGGCCGCTGAAAAGGTCGCCCGCAAGCTCTTCCCGATAGGTGAACGTGCCGATAAAGAGCCCTGGAAAGGTGCCCGCCCCTGCTTGCCAGATATGAAGCCTATCATTGGACCCGCACCGAAACATCCTGGCCTATGGCTGGCATTCGGTCACGGCCATCAGGGCTTTACCCTCGGCCCGGCCACAGGCCGATTGTTAGGTGAAATGATGGATAACGAGCAAACAGCTATCGATATGCAGCCCTTCCGCGCTGACCGCTTCTAGGCAGAAATCCAAGTCCGTTAAAAAATTCAATGGCCCAATTTCACGTTTATGCGTAAAATTGGGCTAATTTTTTTAATCCGACAGTAATCACACAGGACTCTCCGTATGGGTCGCGCTTACCAGAACCGCAAAGAATCCATGGCCAAAACGGCCGATCAAAAAACCAAAATCTACAGTAAATATGCACGCGAGATCTACGTCTGCGCCAAATCAGGCGGCACAGATCCTGCCGGAAATCTGGCCCTTCGCGGCATGATGGAACGCGCCAAAAAGGATCAGGTGCCTGCGCATGTTATCGACAAAGCGCTCGATAAAGCCAAAGGGGCTGGTGGTGAAGACTTCTCGGTTTCCCGTTACGAAGGCTTTGGTCCGGGTAACTGCATGGTGATCGTCGAATGCCTGACCGACAACCCCAACCGCACCTTCGGGGATGTTCGCCACTGCTTTACCAAAACCAAGTGTAAAATTGGCACACAGGGTAGCGTCAGCCACATGTTCGACCACTGCGCTATTCTGGCCTTCAAAGGTGACGATGAAGAGGCTGTGCTTGAAGCACTGATGATGGCTGATGTGGATGTCACAGATATCGAAAATGAAGACGGCATGATCACAGTCTTTGCGCCACACACCGAATACTCCAACGCCAAACAGGCACTTGCTGCGGCTTTTGGTGAAATCGATTACGAAGTGGATGCCATCCAGTTCCTGGCACAGACAACAACAGAAATCGGCGAAGAAGACCTGCCAATGTTCGAGCGCTTTATCGACCTGTTAAATGATCTGGACGACGTGCAGAACATCTACCACAACGTGGCCTGATCCGGTTACAACGACAAAATATCGATTCGCTCCATCACCTGTACAGCCGCCTTCGGGTGGCTGGGCAGCTCTGATGAGTCCTCTGCGTCATCCACGATGCCGTGGGCATATCCCAACTGCAGATTTTTGAAATCGAAGAGTTCCGCATCGGCCAGATGTGAAGGCACAACATTGCAGAGGGAACGAAACATGGTTTCAATCCGACCTGGGTGGCTTTTATCCCAACCTTGCAACATCTCTTTGATCACCTGACGCTGCAGATTTTCCTGAGAGCCACACAGATTGCACGGAATAATCGGGAAGCCACGCAGTTCAGCGTAGGCGGCAATATCCTTCTCACGAGCATAAGCCAGCGGACGAATAACCATATTCTTGCCATCATCCGATACCAGCTTAGGCGGCATGGATTTGAGTTTTCCACCATAAAACATATTCAGAAAGAAGGTTTCCAGAATATCATCGCGGTGGTGTCCAAGTGCAATCTTGTTGGCGCCTATTTCCTCAGCAAATCCATACAAAGTCCCCCGGCGTAAACGCGAACAGAGCGCACAGGTGGTTTTACCCTCCGGCACCACCGACTTCACCACCGAGTAGGTATCGCGCTCAACAATATGAAACGGCACTCCCAGTTCACTCAGGTATTCTGGCAATACATGTTCCGGAAAGCCCGGTTGTTTCTGGTCCAGATTCACCGCGACTAACTCAAAAGAAATCGGCGCGCTTTTCTGCAGGTTCAGCAGAATATCCAGCATCACAAAGGAATCTTTGCCACCCGACAAACACACCATCACCTTGTCACCCGCTTCGATCATATTGAAGGCTTCAATGGCTTGCCCCATTTCCCGACGCAGGCGTTTTTGCAGCTTGTTCTGGCGGGTTTTGAGTTTTTTGTCCTGGGTTTCAGTGCAGCTGGTCATGGGTATTCCGCAAACGGGTTGGTTCGACAAAGGGGCAATAGTATAGCCTGCCGTCGGATTTATTTACATGCCTTCACAACAACACCTGTTGGAGCTCACTCTGTGAGCGAACTCTTTCGCCCGGGGACCGGGCTCCTACAGAGCGAACCCTTCGCCGCGGACCGGGCTCCAACAACG
>NZ_JRLB01000040.1:0-17500 GCF_000764495.1 Nitrincola sp. A-D6 | reverse complement strand
GTCGCTTGGTAGGCCTTTACCCTACCAACTAGCTAATCCTACGCAGGCTCATCTGATAGCGAAAGGTCCGAAGATCCCCTCCTTTCCCCCAAAGGGCGTATGCGGTATTAGCGTCCGTTTCCGAACGTTATCCCCCACTACCAGGTAGATTCCCACGCGTTACTCACCCGTCCGCCGCTCTCAAAAGTAGCAAGCTACTTTCTACCGCTCGACTTGCATGTGTTAGGCCTGCCGCCAGCGTTCAATCTGAGCCATGATCAAACTCTTCAGTTTAAATTTTCGATAACTAACAGCCGAAACCGCTAACTATCTAAGTCATGCTCAAAAACGTACATCTAAATGAATTCACATATAGGTTGCTTGTTTCTGATTAAGCTTTAATGCCTAACCTGAACAAGCGCCCACACGCATTACCTGATTAATTTGTTAAAGAGCGGCTTGAGCTGCCCGGTGTGTTGGGCTGTTGTCTCAAGCGAGGTGCGTATTCTACCGAATCACACCCGTATGTCAAGCAATTTGTTTTAGAACTTTTTATTTAAAAACACTAAAACAAACTTGGAATCTACCACTTCGAAACCTGATTAATGCTTAAATATCAACCAATTACTATCGAAGTGAGTCGCCATTCCGACAGCCAACTTAATGGCTTCCGTCTCAAGCGAGGCGCGAATATTACAGAGGTCTTACAGGGAGGTCAACAGGCCTGCATAACTTTTTTTTGCAGGCCTGTCTTGAACACGCTTAGATATAGAAAAGATGATGTTTTTTCTTACCCAACTTAACCAGAAAGAAGCGCTCATAACGTGCATTAGCTACCGAAAACAGCGTCTCTACCGCCATATTCTGCTCTGAGCCACACTCCTCGTCATTAATCACCACCGCTTTACGCTGCAGCGCATCCTTCACCTGCTTGCCATTGCTCGCGATACCCGCATCAACCAGCAGGCTTGTAAGCGGCAACTCACTCAGCGACTCCGGCAATCGGGTTGCCGGCAATCCATCTAATTGCAACTGCTCAAAGTCCGCACAGCTTAAGCCATCAGTATTTCCCGAGAACAATGCCTGGGTAATTCGGCGTGCGCCTTCCAATGCCTGCTCACCATGCACCAGACGAGTGACTTCCTCCGCCAGGATACGCTGAGCCTCAGGCCGACCTTCTGCCGCCTTATCCGCCGCCTCGATAGCATCAATCTCAGCCACATCCAGGAAGGTAAAAAATTTCAAAAAACGATAGGCATCCGCATCAGGCGTTTGTAACCAGAACTGGTAGAAGGCATAAGGAGAGGTTTTCTGTGGTGATAACCACACAGCACCCCCTTCTGTTTTACCAAATTTAGTCCCATCCGATTTGGTAATCAGCGGCAGGGTTAAACCATACACCTGCGCAGCGTTCATCCGCCGGGTAAGATCAATACCACTGGTAATATTGCCCCACTGATCTGAACCACCTATCTGCAAAGTACAACCGTAAGTTTGATTCAATACCTGGTAGTCGTATGACTGCAAAATCTGGTAGGTGAACTCAGTAAAGGAGATCCCGGAATCTTCACGCTCAATACGCTGACGCACGGACTCTTTGGCAATCATCTTATTAACAGTGAAATGCTTGCCAATATCGCGGAGAAAGCTCAGCACATCAACTGACGCTGTCCAATCATAGTTATTTGCCAGCACAGCGCCATCTTCGCCCTCAAAGGTGATGAACTGACTGATCTGCGCTTTGAGCTTTTCACTCCACTGCTGCACGATATCGGCCGAATTCAATTGCCGCTCCTGCGCTTTAAAGCTGGGATCACCGATCATACCGGTCGCGCCACCAACGAGTGCAATAGGCCGGTGCCCATACTCCTGAAAGCGCTTCAGCATCAACAAAGGCACCAGATGCCCAAGATGAAGACTGTCAGCGGTCGGATCAAAGCCGCAATAAAGCGTCACAGCCTTTTCATTGAGGTGCTCAGCCAGGGCGGCTTCATCCGTCAATTGTGCAATAAGGCCACGGGCTTTCAAATCTTCTATCAAGGGTTGTGTTTTCATTGTCCACTCAGTCCAAACTATAATTTAGAGCCACGTATTCTAACGCCTGGCAGGCAACAATAACAAACCCCTGCTGCATCAACTCCCGTCTTTCTGCTAAGCTCTGTTCCAAAGATTGGTCTGCCATGCAGACCTCTATTAGAAGAGCCGACGACAATTCAATCGTTCATACAGGAATAGCCAGCGTGACAGAACCTCAGCTTTATATCGGCCTGATGTCCGGCACCAGCCTGGACAACATAGATGCCGCACTGGTGTCATTTGATCTTACTGGCCCATCACTGCTTGCCACTCACTCTCTGGCACTTTCGGCTGAAATCAAGACACAAATACTGGCATTAAACTCACCTGGCGCCAATGAAATTGAACAACTGGCCGATCTTGACCCGTTGCTGGGACGCTACTTTGCTGAGGCTGTTAATCAGCTACTGAGCAAGTCTGGCACAGATAAACAACAGATCACCGCTATAGGCAGCCACGGCCAAACCCTCAGGCATCGCCCTGAAAAGGGGTACAGTCTGCAAATTGGTGATCCCAATGTGATAGCTGAACAAACCGGCATTACCACCGTCGCCGACTTTAGACGCCGTGATCTTGCGGCAGGTGGCCAAGGCGCCCCCTTAGTACCAGCCTTCCACCGACACTGCTTCCACAGCAAGCAGCATGACAGAGTCATTATTAACATCGGCGGCATGGCCAATCTGACACTACTGCCTGCAGATACGCAGGCTGACGTAATCGGTTACGATACAGGTCCGGGGAATGTATTAATCGACAGCTGGGCCCTGGAACACACTGGCAAGTCCTTTGATCAGGATGGTCAGTGGGCCGCCTCCGGCAGGCTACTGCCAGCTCTATTGGACTTTTACCTGGAAGAGCCATTTTTTTCTGCCGTCTACCCTAAAAGCACTGGGCGGGAGCTATTCAATGCCGACTGGATCAATACGCAGATTAAGCGGCTTAACGGGCCCGTGCGACCCGAGGATGTTCAGAACACGTTAACAGAGCTAACAGCCACCACCCTGGCAAATGCCATTCAACAGCATCAGCTAAGCTCAGCGGAAATTTTTCTCTGTGGCGGCGGTAGTCACAACCATTTTTTACGCCAACGACTGTCGGCACACCTGCAAACACAGGTTCAAACCACGCAAACACTGGGACTTGATCCCGATTGGGTTGAGGCCTGCGCGTTTGCCTGGCTTGCCTATAGAACACTACAAAAGCAGAGTGGCAACCTGGTAGCCGTTACAGGTGCGGCGGGGGAACGCATACTCGGCGGTATCTACACCGCCTGAGATCAGACGCTTAGATGGAGAAAGAGGAACCACAACCACAGGTGGTAGCGGCATTCGGGTTGGCTACACTAAACTGAGCACCATGCAAACCTTCTTTATAATCGACCTGAGCACCCATCAGATACTGAAAACTCATGGGGTCCACCAGCAGTGTAACCCCATCAGTGGTAATCGCCGTATCATCTTCAGCCTGGTCTTCGTCAAAGGTGAAGCCGTAGGAAAACCCCGCACAACCACCGCCGGTAATATATACCCGCAATTTAAGGTTGTTGTTTTCTTCTTCATCCATCAGCGATCTGACTTTCGCCGCCGCCGAGGGCGTAAATTGAACACCTGGGTCCTGCATACTTTCTGACATTATTCATCACCTCTGAAACAGGCAGGTATACTGCCTTAACCAAGCAAAACAGTCAACTATTGCACAATTGACAATCAAGGCATCAAGGCAACTTGCTGCAAGCCCTCAGTTTCAGGTCGTTCAAACATGATATTCATTACCTGGATCGCTTGACCAGCCGCTCCTTTAACCAGGTTATCAATCACCGCCAATACCACAACCGTATCATCATCCTGTGGACGATGTACGCTGATACGGCAGAAATTGGACCTTTAACACTGCGGGTTTCCGGACAGCTACCGGCAGGCATCACATCCACAAACGGCTCATTGGCATAACGCTCTTCAAACAACTGCTGCAAACCAGGATCAACCGGGTCACGCAATACAGAATAGAGCGTCGTATGAATGCCACGAATCATCGGCATCAAATGCGGCACAAAGGTCAAGCCAACAGGACGACCGGCAAGCTGCGTCAGACCCTGACGAATCTCGGGCAAATGGCGATGCCCCGGTACACCATAAGCTTTAACACTTTCGCTGGTTTCGCACAGCAAGGTGCCGATACTCGCACCACGTCCTGCACCACTGACACCTGATTTACAGTCGGCAATCAGACGGCGGTGATCAACCAACTGTTTTTCCAGCAGCGGCAGATAACCCAATTGTGCCGCCGTCGGATAACAACCGGCACAACCGATCAACTGTGCACCCCGTATGGCTTCCCGATTCATTTCCGGCAAGCCATATACAGCCTTGGCAACCAGATCCGGACATGTATGCTCATGGTTGTACCAGCTTTCCCAGAGCGCTACATCCTTGATCCGGAAGTCTGCACCCAGATCGATAACCTTCACACCACGCTCGATCAATTCAGGTGACATATTCATGGCAACCCCATGCGGCGTGGCAAAAAACACTACGTCACACTGCGCCAGCTTCTCTACATCAGGCACTGTATACGCCAGATCCAGATGACCACGCAAGCTGGGGAACATGTCCGCAACAGGAATACCCTCTTCAGAACGTGATGTAATCACGTCCACACTTACACCGGGGTGCGCTGACAATATTCTCAGCAGCTCGACCCCTGTATACCCTGTACCACCAACTATACCTGCTTTAATCACCCTAACCTCCAATCTGATAGCACTTTGCATCCCCTATTGAACCGCTCTCGCAACAACTCTAGCAACAACAGGTTTAGCTGTATTAACAGCTATGATACTAACCCTGAGCAGCAATAACTATCACTGGCACCACCGAATTTCAAATCTATTCCGGGGCCATGTCATTAAAGATCGGGACTATTTAGCTTATACTAGGCCACTTAGACACTATTTATCAGTTGTTTTGCTTAAACCGCATAAAGGATACCGATACATGTCCAGATCAGAATCACTTTTTCAGGCAGCCCAGGTACACATACCCGGCGGCGTAAACTCTCCTGTACGCGCTTTTAAAGGTGTCGGTGGCACCCCGTTGTTTTTCAAAAGCGGCAAGGGCGCTTATATTTTCGATGAGGATGATCGCCGCTACATTGATTATATCGGCTCCTGGGGTCCGATGATTCTTGGACACGCGTTTCCGCCAGTGATTGATGCGGTCAGAAAAACACTGGATAACGGCCTGGGTTTTGGTGCACCAACTGCCATTGAAACCACCATGGCTGACAAAGTGTGCGAACTGGTGCCCTCAATGGATATGGTTCGCATGGTCAGCTCCGGTACCGAAGCCACCATGAGCGCTATCCGTCTGGCCCGCGGCTATACCGGACGCGACAAGATTGTTAAATTTGAAGGCTGCTATCACGGCCACTCTGACTCACTGCTGGTCAAGGCCGGTTCTGGTGCACTGACACTGGGCGAGCCCAACTCACCCGGCGTTCCGGAAGCGCTCGCGCTCATACGATTACGCTGACATTCAATGATATCAGCAGCGTGCATGCCGCCTTTGCTGAAATCGGCGATCAAATTGCCTGCATTATTGTTGAACCGGTAGCTGGCAACATGAATTGCATACCACCCGTTCCCGGATTTCTTGAAGGCCTTCGCGAAGTCTGTGATCAATACGGCAGCGTGCTGATTTTTGATGAAGTTATGACCGGTTTCCGCGTTGCACTCGGGGGCGCTCAGGCACATTACGGGGTAACGCCAGACCTGACCACCCTGGGCAAAGTCATCGGTGGCGGTTTACCTGTAGGTGCATTCGGTGGCAAGAAGGCCATCATGTCACACATTGCACCGCTGGGCCCCGTGTATCAGGCTGGCACTCTGTCAGGCAACCCCTTAGCCATGGCAGCAGGGCTGGCAATGCTCAACGCTTTGTGTGAACCGGGCATTCATGAACAACTTTCAGCTAAATCAGAATATCTGACCGAAGGTCTGCAGGCGATGGCGGACAAGCACAGCATTGCGTTCACCACAACCTGTGTGGGTGGCATGTTTGGTCTGTTCTTTACTGACAGGGAAAGCATCACCCGCTTTGCCGACGCAACCAGTTGCGATACCGGCCGCTTTGGCCGCTTCTTCCACGGCATGCTGGAACAGGGCGTTTATCTTGCACCCTCGGCCTTTGAAGCGGGTTTTATTTCCAACGCACACACTGAGGCAGACCTGGATGCCACCATTGCTGCTGCGGATAATGTCTTCGCCCAACTGAGCTGAGAGTTAGCTGATGCAGGATTTGCTGAATAGTGCGGCATTACTGGTGAGCAGCCTGACCAGCTCGGTCTGGCTGTTGCATAGGCACAAGCAGGACAAACCGGAAAGCCACTACAAGGTTAGAGTGTTTGCACTGAGCTGCTTTTTTATTGGCGCTTATGCACTCACGCGATTGATATGGAGCAATCCCGGAAGCCACACCGGTACGCTAGTGCAAATGACAGAAAACTTGTCGTTTTTTATTGCCTTGCCGTTTATTGCCACGGTTTTTCTCGCTACGGGGAAAGGCTGGCACTGGTCAATGGCTGGCTGGGGGCGCTGGTTACTGGGCTTAATCGCTTTTTTTGAGCTTACCCGACGAACCGATTATGGTGTGATATACAGCCAGGTTTTGGTTCTGCTGCTACTGCTCGCTTTAGTGATTGGCGCTCTACTGCTGAAAACTAACCAGGCGCGACTGTTATCGCTGGGAGGCTCTGCGCTTGCGGGTATTGCCCTGCTGTTGTTTAGCCCCACCCCTTATTAGCAGCGAGCGGCAATACGCCCTTATTGATGCTGACACTGGCTGCCAGCCTGCCATTCTTAACCCTGGGACTGCACAGCCAGCTCGATCACTCAACTCTGAAAGAACAGAATAATCAGTGACGAGCAGCCTGTTGACGTGCATCATCGGCACCGGCCAGATCCCCGGCTTCGGTTCGGATCTGGCTGATTAATGCCCACAGACGCCTCAGTGCTCCACTCTGACCGCTGGCAACATCAACGCCTTTTAAAGCGACCTGTTCAGCATCCATGAATTGTCCCAATTGGCGTTTCACATCAGCCAACTGGTAATAAACCTCGGGCTCTCTTGGAGAGATACGCTGGGCGCGTTCCAGGCGAGCTTGAGCGGCACGTAAATCACCCCCGGCGCTGTCCTGCTTAGCGCTATCAAGCAACGCCAACACAGCCGTATTTTGAGTGGATGGCTGTTGCTCGGTAGGCTCTGTTACCGGTTGTTGCGCTGGCTGCCAAACCTCATCGGCAGGTGGCAAATTATCACGTTGCGCACGTATGACAGGTTCAGATTCAATTGGCCTGACCAAAATACCCGGATCTGACGGCGTCACCACCACACCCGATGAGCCAGGCTGGGTTGGTTCACTTGCCTGGCTGGAACGATCTTCAACCGGAATATTGCTGAATGGATTCGATGTTGCACAGCCTGTTAATAACAAACCACCGACAACCGCCAAGCCAATTTTTTCCCAACTCATTTAATAATCCTCACCGAAACAAATTTCTGAACCAGCCACCAGAATCATTTTCTTCTGACTCACCCGGATCAGACCGCGGCTGAAATTGACCACAATCTACGCTGATGGTTGGCACTGTACCACTGATAAAGGGCAACTGGCGCGAACCTTCACACCTGGGATCAGATAGCAATCCGGTTTTTTCATCAATCCAGGCCACTTCGATGCCACTCGGGCGCCGGGAAACCAGCGGCTCAGGTTGATCCTGATGCATAAATTCCGTCCAGATCGGTAATGCACCACCGGTTGAAGTAAACGGCAGTTGCTGATTATCATCACGACCCACCCAGACAACCGCCAGACGATTACCGGTAAACCCGGCAAACCAACTGTCACGCTGATCATTACTGGTGCCTGTTTTACCGGCAAAATTAAGATCTGCTGACAAACGCTGATAAGCATTGCGTGCCGTTCCAGTGCGACCCACTTCCTGCATGGCATGGCGAATCAGATAAATAGGTTGCGCACCTACTTGCTGACGCAACTGGAAAGGGTAGCGAGAAAGCTCTTCACCCTCAGCCGTTGTTACCATACGGATAGAACGCAGTGGCATTCTGAAGCCATCCGCTGCCAGTGTTTGATAGACTTCAGCGACTTCCATTGGCGTCATCTCCTGTGCACCCAGAAAAAGAGAGGGCAATGCCTGAATACTACGCTCTACGCCGAGACGCTTGAGCATGTCGATGACTTTAGGTAATCCAATTCCCAGCCCCAAATGCACAGATGATTGGTTCAGCGAACGCGCCAAGGCAGAAATCAGGATAACATCGCCATGACTTTGACGATCAAAGTTCTGTGGTGACCAGATATCTCCGTTTGGCATACGTAAATCTACAGGCTCATCCGTTAACAAACTCGCCAGCGTATAGCCCTGCTCAATAGCCGCCAAGTAGATTGCCGGTTTAATCAGCGAGCCAACCGGGCGACGAGCATCCAACCCGCGGTTGAAGCCCTCAAAGCGAGTATCCTTGCCACCGACTAAGGCCAAAACCTCACCAGTGCGGGGATCGGTAACCACCATCGCCCCTTCCAGGTCACCGGCACGTTCCCCATGACGCTGTTCAAGGTCAGCTAACACCTTGGACATAGCCGAGTCAGCCCTGGACTGAGCCAAGGGATCCAATGAGGTAAAAATCAATAGTCCCTCTGTGCTCAAGTCTTCATCACGGTATTCGGTCTGTAACTGGCGCTTAACCAGATCAAGGTAAGCCGGGTAACTACCAGTATGCAAACGTCGACTTTCGCGCACACCAAGCGGCTCGGCCAATGCATGATCCCGTTCCTCTGCAGAAATATGACCATGATCAGCGAGCATATTGATCACCAGATCCCGACGCGCCTTGGCTCGCTCTGGATTACGTCGTGGATCGTAGAATGAAGGCCCTTTTACCAACGCCACCATCAAAGCCACCTGATGCAATTCGAGCTCAGCGGCTGGACGACCGAAATAAAATTGGCTCGCCAATCCAAAGCCATGCACAGCTCTGACGCCTGACTGCCTAGATACACCTCATTTAAATAAGCCTCCAGAATTTCATCTTTGGAATACCTGAAATCCATGGCCAATGCCATGGGTAGTTCCAGCAGCTTACGCGACAGAGTGCGATCAGATGACAAGTAGAAGTTTTTAATTAACTGCTGTGTCAGTGTACTGCCACCCTGAACAAAGCGACCAGCACGTGCATTGACGATAGCGGCCCGCAACATCCCTTTGGGAGATATACCAAAGTGTTGATAATATTCTCTGTCCTCGACAACGATCAGGGCTTCCTTCAGGTAAGGAGGCGCTTCTTCAAGCCGAATCAGATCACGATCTTCATTGGAACGCGGGTATATGCCCCCACCTGTACCGGCTCCAACCTAACCAGCGCAACATCGCGCCCTTCACGTTCGTCGATAACCCGCTGCAGACGTGACCCGGAAAATTCCAGCAATAACTGCCTGGATGGTTCAATTCCATCAGGAAATGCAAATCCTCGGGTAAAAATACGTACCCGCGAGGATGCAAACTCAGTTGTGCCTGCACGAGTCGCTGAAGCCACAAAACGGTACCCCAGCAAACGCAGCTCTTCGCGTAAAGAATCCATCGGCAGGGTTTGACCAGCATAAAGCTCCAACGGACGGGAATACACCTTAGCCGGGAGTTCCCAGCGCTTGCCTTCAAATTTTTCACGCACCTGTCCATCAACATAAATCAACAGAACTACGCAGAAAATACTGAACAACACCCCCAACTTGATAAACAAACCAAGCAGGTAGGCTTTGAGCGAACGTCGTTTTTGCGGTTTACGACGGCGTGATTGACTTTTTTGGGCTCTCTTTTTTGGCATCAGGCAAGTATAATCTCTGGTAACTTGGTGCAACAGCAGAAAAGTAATGTTTTATAAACTGATCAGCACTCTACAGAATTCAGCGCACTTTCCACATGCATGCGCAAACTTCGAGGTGATTGAAACACACATCTCATGGATCCTATTGACCGGTGATTATGCGTATAAATTCAAAAAACCTGTCAATTTTGGTTTTCTCGACTTCACCACACTGGAGCAGCGCCGCACCTATTGTGAAGAAGAGTTGCGACTAAATCAGCGCCTGGCCCCCGACATCTATCTGGAAGTAGTCCCTGTCAGTGGAACAGAAGATCAACCACTTATCGGAGACAACTCCGCTCCCTTTGAGTATGCCGTTAAAATGGCACAGTTCGACCCACAACAACGCTTGGATCGCAGGCTAGCTGAACACCTGTTTGAAGCTCGCTGGATTGATATGTTAGCGGAACAGATTGCCGACTTCCATCAGCGCATACCGATTGTAGCCCAGGATAGCCCCTGGGGTGAACCTGACACTCTCTGGGAGTTAATGGCCGACAACTATCGTCATTGTTCCACTGTCGTCGACAATCTGGATGATTCATCACAATTACACCGCTTGTTACAGCAAACAGCCGCCAACTTCAGAGAACTGGAAAAGAATTTACGCCGTCGCAAACGTAAGGGCCATGTTCGCGAGTGCCATGGCGATCTGCACTTAGGCAACATCACTCTGTTTCATGATGAACTGCGCTTATTTGACTGTATCGAATTTAATCTGCAGTTCCGCTGGATAGACACCTTATCTGACCTGGCGTTCCTGCTTATGGATTTAGAAGCAAATGATCAGCCGCACTGGGCAAACCGTTGTCTGAACTACTACCTGGAAATAACCGGCGATTACCATGGCGTCCCTCTGCTGAACCTGTATAAAGCTTACCGTTCCATGGTAAGAGCCAAGGTTGCACTGATGGGAGAGCAACCAGACTTTCAGACTTTCCGTCACTATTTGCAACTCACGAGCAACTACTGCTCGACACCGCCCCCAGTGCTCTACCTGATGCACGGTGTATCCGGCAGCGGCAAAAGCTACCTCAGCAGCCAACTTGTTGAAGCGATTGGAGGTATACGTTTACGCTCGGATTGCGAACGCAAACGCCTGCATAGAGAGCTCAGTCGCCAGGGTGAATATCTTGAGCTCTATGGTGCCGACATGAATATGCGCACTTTTCACCACACCTCCGACCTTGCACGCCTACTCCTCAAAGCAGGACAGTCGGTCGTTATCGACGCCACCCTGATTCGCAAACGGACTCGCAGCAATTACATAGCCATGGCAGAAAGTCTGGGCATACCTGTCAGAATTATTAGCTGCAGTTGCAAGCTGCACCTAATTGAAGCTCGCCTTGCACTGCGCATAGCGGATGGTAAAGATCCGTCAGATGCGGATATTGAAGTGATGCATCAGCAACTAGCCTCAGGCCAACCCTTGTCAACAGAAGAGCAGATGTTAACCCTGCCGGTTGACACAGAAAATGATGAAGCTATTGAGCAACTACTGGCGCAGCTGCGCGCACAAAACCTGTTGATCAGTTAGCCGTATGCCGTGAACCGCTTGGCCATCCGCTGCAAGGCCTTTTCTATCTGTTCCAGCCCGGTAGTGTAGGAGAAGCGCACATAACGAGAGGCTTCAAACTGACCAAAATCAGCACCCGGTGTGACGGCAATATGATTGTCTTCCAGCAGCGACCAACAAAAACTAAAACTGTCATCAGTCAAATGCGAGGCATCGGCATAAACATAGAAAGCACCATCCGGCACGGCTGGCACACCAAACCCCAGTGCTTTTAAGCCCTGTACCAAATAGTCTCGCCGCGCCTCAAAAGCTTGCCGGCGACTCTCAAAAATAGCCAGACTCTCAGGCTGAAATGCAGCCAGGGCGGCATATTGAGACACGGTTGCAGGGGAAATGAACAGATTTTGAGCCATCTTTTCCATCATTTTCACGGCTTCTGGAGGCGCAATCAACCAACCCAGACGCCACCCGGTCATGCCGAAGTACTTGGAAAAACTGTTAATCACAAATACATCTGGATCAACCTGCAAGGCGGTCATGGCATCAACCCCATAGGTCAAACCATGATACAACTCATCAACAATCAGCTGTCCACCTAATTGCCGCACAGCTTGTGCGATCCCTTGCATTTGTTCTGGTGGCACTAATGTGCCGGTAGGGTTTGAAGGAGACGCCAGTAACACACCCGCCGTCTGAGGTTGCCAGTGCTCGCTAATCAATGTTTCTGTCAATTGAAAGCGCTCAGCGGGGCCGGTGGGAACCAACTGGGCCGAAGCTTGTAAAAAACGCAGAAACTGACGGTTACAAGGGTAACCCGGATCACTCATCATAAAGGTTTGGCCAGCGTCTGCGAGCAAGGCAAATGCCAGCAGCAAGGCGCCTGATGCACCCGGCGTCACCAGCACCTGCGCAGGATCAATCCGAAGCCCGTAACGGGTTTGATAATATTCTGCTATAGCATCGCGTAACTCAGGAATACCAGCGGCGGGGGTGTACTGAGTGCGTCCTGCACGAATCGCAGCAATGGCCGCCTCGGCAACCGGTTCAGCCGTAGCAAAGTCGGGTTCACCCACTTCCAAGTGCACCACATCACACCCCTGCGCCTCCAATTCACGCGCGCGCTTCAACAGATCCATAACCTTGAACGACTCAATACTGGCAGCCCTCTGTGAGTATTTAGGAAACATCACCACCGTCCTGATATACCTTGAAAAACACATCATTATACAATAATCATTGATTATTATCCGTGCTTGCCACTAAAGCATCGCAAAGAATATCTTCGCAAAGACTGGTGTATTGCTTCATCATCTGGTAATTTCAGCGCCTTTTAAAATCTCCGAACCGCCAAGCCGGAGCCTACAACCTTCAGTCTGATGTGAGGCTATGTCATGCCAGCAAATAAAGAATCTCAGATTACTCATCCAGCACCTTACCAGGCCAGCGAAGGTGAAGAGTACATGAACGAAGCGCAGAAAGAGCATTTCCGCGAGATCCTGCAGGCCTGGAAAAAAGAGCTGATGGAAGAGGTGGACAGCACGATCACCCATCTGAAAGAAGAAGCTACTAACTTTGCAGATCCCACCGACCGCGCCAGTCAGGAAGAGGAGTTTAGCCTTGAACTGCGCACACGTGACCGTGAGCGTAAATTGATTCGTAAAATCGATGAAGCTCTGGATCGCATCGACGATGATGATTATGGCTACTGTGAAGCCTGTGGGGTAGATATAGGTGTACGCCGTCTAGAAGCGCGCCCGACGGCTACCTTGTGCATTGACTGCAAGACACTGGCCGAAATCAAGGAAAAACAGCTCGGCGGCTAACAGGATAACGCTATTTTGAGCTATACGGGCCGCTTTGCTCCATCTCCGACCGGCCCCCTGCACTTCGGATCGCTGCTGGCTGCACTAGCCAGCTATCTGGATGCGAAACACCAGCAGGGGCGCTGGCTGCTTCGCATTGAGAATCCAGATCCACTTCGCGAGCAGCCCGGCGCTGCCGATCAAATTTGTTACACACTGGATGCCTTCGGTCTGCACTGGGATGGTGAGGTGATTTACCAGAATCAGCGACAAGATTACTACCAGCATCTGCTGGAACAACTCATCCAACAAGGCCTGGCTTATCCCTGCAACTGTTCACGGAAACAGCTGAAGCTGCGTAACGCCTTACAGCACTACGACCAACACTGCCTTAAGCACCCACCCGACAAGCAAGCACAAACAGCCATACGCGCCAGGTATACGCTAAACAGCCCATCTTTCAATGACCGCATTCTGGGCATTCAGCGAGCTAGTAACGGCACCCAGGGTGACTTTATCATTTTTCGACGTGATGGCCTGTTTGCCTACCAACTGGCGGTAGTTGCCGATGACCATGACCAGAAAATCAATCAAGTGGTTCGTGGTGCTGATCTATTACGAGAAACTTTCGCGCAGCTGCAACTACAGCAACACTTGGGTTTTACACCACCTGGCTATGCACACATCCCCTTAGCTACAACAGCCAATGGCCAAAAACTCAGCAAGCAAAACCTTGCACCACCCCTGGATAACTCTAACCCTGTTTCTGGCCTGCTACAGGCACTACGCTTTCTAAATCAGGATATTCCACCAGAGCCCCAGAGTCTGACAGTAGAAAGCCTGCTACAATGGGCGATTAGTCATTGGCACATTAATAAAGTGCCCGTAACTCAGTCAATACCGATAGAGGCTTAGTATGCATCAGCACCGAATACTTCTGCTTTTATCCTTACTGGGACTCGCCCTCTTCCCGCCACTGATCAATGCCTGGTTGTACAAAGGCCCGGTATGGCTGCCTTTTGCTATCTGGGGAATGATGATTATGTTAGCAGCCCTCCATGCCAGCAGCGGAGGCAAGCATGACGCTTAGCCTATCTCTGTTACTGCTGATTGGTATCGGTTACCTGCTATTGCTGTTTGCTACCGCCTATTTAACCGAGAGAGGCCTGCTACCAGCGACCCTGGTGCGCCATCCTCTGACACATGTATTGTCGTTGGCCGTCTATGCCAGCGCCTGGACCTTTTATGGTGCATTCGGTATTGCTGCTGAATCAGGGTTCACGTTTTTGGCATCTTACCTAGGCGCCACCGTTACCTTTATTCTGGCGCCATTGATACTTTTGCCCTTACTGCGAATTGCCCGCACCCACCAGCTAAGCTCACTCGCCGACCTGTTTGCTTTTCGCTACCGTAGCGCCATGACTGGCAGCTTTATTACCCTGCTGATAGTGATCATCAGCATGCCTCTGATCGCCATACAGATTCAGGCCTTTTCAAACAGTCTGAGTCACTTTGATGAACGCGTATCCAGTCAGCATGTCGCATTGATCTTCTGTTTGATCATCTCGGTATTTTCGATGCTGTTTGGTGCCCGTCAGGCTTCAATTCGCAGTCGCCATGATGGCCTGATGGTGGCTATTGCTCTGGAATCTATCGTTAAAATTCTGGCGCTGTTAAGTATGGCCGGCTTTGTTCTCTTCGCCCTGTTTGGCGGCACCGCTGAACTGGCCAACTGGCTTAGCGACAATCCTGATCAGCTTAACCGACTGCAATCCATCCCTGCCGATAGCAACTGGCAGATTCTACTGGTAGCCTTTTTTGCGGCGGCGTTTATCACACCACACATGTTCCATTTACTATTTAGTGAAAATGCCTCCGAACGCAGCCTGGTGCTCGCCAGTTGGGTGATGCCGCTATTACTACTGATTATGGCAATCTGCATCCCGGTACTGCTCTGGGGTACCATGAAACTAAAAGCCGACACAGATCCCGACTTTTTACTCATACAACTGGGCTTCGCCCTGGAAAAAGACTGGTTTATTGTAACCGCTTTTGTCGGTGGCTTATCGGCTTCCAGCGGTGTCATCATCGTAGCCAATGTAGCGCTCGCCTCCATGCTGCAAAACCACCTGTTACTTCCTGTGATCAAGCTTCCAGATACAGAACGCTTTTACAGCTGGCTATTGTGGATGCGTCGCAGTTTGATCCTGCTAGTTATGGCTGGCAGCTACCTGGTGTATTTGCTGGTTGGCAATCGCTTTCCGCTGGCACAACTGGGCCTGATTACCTTCATCGGTTTTCTGCAATTTCTTCCCGGGATATTGGCAACACTCTATTGGCAAAAAGCCAGTCGTTTTGGATTTCTACTCGGTTTATGTGCTGGCATGCTGATCTGGTTCATCGTCATTCTGGCACCTGTGCTGAACTCACAGCTGCATGAAATCACACCGGGACTACTGGATCAGTGGTATTGGTGGGCCATTATTTCGCTGATAATTAATGCCCTACTGCTCATTACCGGCTCCTGGTTGATTAAACCTTCACCTGAAGAGGAAGAGACGGCGGTTGCCTGCGTGTTAAATGCATTGCCCCGTCCTAAATCCAGTCTAGGCCCGGATAATGATTCCATCGAAGATCTACAACTACGCCTCGCAAGTCGACTGGGCACAACGTCAGCACATAGGGAAATCGAAGTTGCCCTGAAACTGCTGAATCTACCCATGACCAACAAACTTCGACCACTAGACCTGCTCAGACTGCGCAACATTTTGGAAAACAATCTATCTGGCCTGCTAGGTCCAGCCGAGGCCACGACCTTACTAAGGCCACAAACACTCTCCGCTGGGAACGCCTTCCGCGGACGTGAAATACATTTACTGGAAGAACAATTGGAAAGCTACAGTGAGCGTTTATCCGGGCTGGCAGCTGAGTTGGATAAGATCCGTCGCTATCATCGCTCTACCCTGCAACACCTCCCTATAGGCGTTTGCACGTTGAATGAGCACCAACACATTTTGTTCTGGAATCAGGCCATGGTGGAGTATACCGGTATAATCCCTGAAGCCGTCCTCGGTTTAAAGCCTGCTGAGCTACCCCCTCCCTGGTCTGAGCTGCTGCATCACTTTTGTCAGCAAAACACCACCTACCAGCCGGCACTTCGCCTTGAGCTGAACAACCAGCAATACTGGTTTAGCCTGCATAAAACCGATATTGAAGATGGGCAACAGGGACGCATCATTCTGATCGAAGACGAAACTGAGCATAAGCTACTGGCCAACCGCCTGGCACATAGTGAGCGCCTGACATCAATAGGTCGGTTTGCAGCCGGTGTAGCACATGAAATCGGCAATCCGGTTACCGGCATTGCCTGCCTGGCACAAAACCTCAAGCTGGAAACTGAGCAGCCAGAGGTGTTGGACACTGGCGAAGCGATTCTCGAACAAACACAACGCATCAGCCGTATCGTGCAGTCACTGATACGCTTCGCCCACACTGGACAAACCGACCACATCGACCAACTAACCGCCGTGTCCCTGAATGCCTGCATTGAAGAAGCGATTGACCTGATGCGTTTTGATGAGACACGTCGCTCAGTCAAGATACTCACCAACCTCGAGCCCGCGCTTTACTGCACCGGTGATTATCAGTTACTTCTGCAGGTACTGGTAAATTTACTCAATAATGCCTGCGACGCATCACCCGATCACTCGACCATTATGCTGACGGCAAAAACTGAAGAAAGCTGGGTCGCCCTGAGCATTGTTGATGAGGGAAGCGGCATCAGCCCGGACCTGCAAGAGCGAATTTTCGAGCCTTTTTTCACCACCAAGGAACCGGGCAAAGGAACTGGCTTGGGATTAGCACTGGTGTACAATATAATTACTGAACATTGTGGTAATATTGAGTTCATCAGTCCTGCCGACAAAAAACAGAAAAAAGGCACTCAGGTAATTATTCAGCTTCCCGCCTGGACGGAACCAAATTTTCCGCCAGGCCAGGGATTAGAGTAACAGGTCCAACTATGAGCCGAATTCTGATTGTTGAGGATGAACTTGTCATCCGTGCTGCACTGAAACGCCTACTGGAAAAGCACAGCTATACAGTTGATGACGTCGGCAGTGTAGCAGAAGCCTTAACACTAACATCCAAGTACCAGTATGATCTGATCATCAGTGATCTGAGACTGCCAA